>URTH01000062.1 GCA_900550775.1 uncultured Eubacteriales bacterium
ATGGGCTTTGGGCAATTGATTCAAAGCAATATCTTGCTGAAAACCGACTTTTTCGACAGTCTGAAAAGGGATAGAGTCATTCTATCCCTTTTTCGTCGTCCAATTTAAAGTCTACGTTCATCAGCCTGCTCATGGGGATTCGCAGCGCCGCCGCGATACGAAACAGCACGTTGATGGACGGCGCAATCACGTAATTTGGATTTTCAAGTTTTGCGACATGCCCCGGCGAGATCCGGCTGCGTGCGGCAAGCTCTTTTTGTGTAAAGCCTTGCAGGGTTCGGTAGTATCGGATATTGAGGCCCAGCTTTAAAAGAAAATCGGTATGTTTTTTTCTTTCTTTTCGCATTCTGACACACTCCTTTTTACGAATTGTAGCATATATCAAGATGATGATGGGGCAAGTGGTGGCATTATGACATCGTTTTGATGAAAAGTTTTTATATTACCTTGTGAGGAAATGAAAATATGATGTCAAAGTGATACCACTCTTCCCAATTTTAATTGACATCATGATACAATGTTTTAAGAGCGGTACTTTAAACGGGGTGATGTTTGATGAACGGTAATCTTTTGCGATATACTTTGCGTATTTCCAGGACAGTTTTCCGAAAGCTCTCGTACATTGCAAGGTATGAGGGCAGGAGCAGAAATAAAGAAATTGAATATTTAATCCGCAAACAAATTGCAGAATTTGAGGCGGAGCATGGAGAAATCCCCATGGATGAGGCATAAATTTTTTTCTAAGTTATTTTATCTTGACAATACAACAAATAAGTTGTATAATACTATTACAACAAATAAGTTGTATAAATTTTGCACATTGGAGCATAATATGAAAGTACATACTTATGAAAATGCAAACGGTAAGGATTTGATTAGAAAATATATTGACAGGCTTTCCCTCAAGGAACAGGTAGACGGATATTCTGTGCTGCAAGCAATGGAAGAGGACAGAATGGACACGCTGAATATAAAACCCTGGCAGGGGAAAATTTGGGAGGTCTACTTTTACAAACATAACAGAATTTTTTATGTTACGATTGAAAAGAAAGACATTTATTTGTTGCATGCGTGCAGAAAGCAAAAAAATAAAACGGAAATTACAGACAAAAATATTGTTATAGCCAGGGCAAAGGAACTTGGCAAGATTTTAAACAAATCATTTGTATAAGGAGGGATTTTGACGATGCCATTTCAGCAAATTGACGTTACAAAACAAATTATGGAAAAGAGAAAAAAGGACGCGGAGTTTGACGCCTTGTGGCAGGAGAGCCGGAGCGAATACAAATTGCTTGCCGAGCTTGTAAAAATACGAAAGGAATCCCATCTATCACAGACGGAACTTGCAAAAAAGAGCGGAAACAGTCAGCAAGTAATATCCAGAATTGAAAATAAGGAAAACAGTCCGACACTGAAAACATTATGCAGTATTTTGGATGTTTTGGGATATGAGATCAAGTTTGAACCGAAAACAAGAGTATAACACCGGCACACTGCCGCTTTTGACACCTGCTTTGATGGCAGGTGTTATTTTTTTGGTTTAGAATGAGAAAAAATTGGCATACTAGCAGATAGAACATCAAAAGGAGCGATTTTTATGAAGCACTACACCGTTTTACTGCGTTCTGCCAAGGAGGCGGCCGCACTGGTGGATTTGGTCTCGCTTTGTCCGGGTGCGGCGGAGCTTTGCGTCGGCGAAGATCGCATGGACGCCAAGTCCTTTATGGGTGTGCTGGGCGTTGCCATGGGCAAAAAAGCGGTATTAAAGATTCCGGGCGAGGGCGGTGCGCTGCTGGACGACTGGCTGGCGAAAAACAAGGCCGGCGCTGCGGTAACATCAAGGTAGCCGAAAGAGAGTAAGCAAAATTTCGATTCCGGGAGACGGATTTTGCTTTCGGACAGACAAACGGAGGGAACAGCATGAAAAAGAAAAAAACGCGCTATCTGCGCGATCTGCTCTGCCTGTGTCTTGGGCTCAGCATAAGCCTTGGCCTTGGCGGCTGCAAATCGGTGGACTCCGGCAGGCGCATCGTCCGCATTGCGCACGGGCAGGGAGAGACTCATCCGGAGCACATCGGACTTTTGGCGTTGGAACAATACATCGAGGAGCGGCTCGGCGACCGCTTTGATATTCAGATTTTTCCCAATGAGATTTTGGGGGCGACCCAAAAGGCGATTGAGCTGACCCAGACCGGCGCCATTGACTTTGTGGTGTCCGGCACGGCGAACCTGGAGACCTTTGCGCGCGTTTATGAGGTCTTTTCGATGCCTTATCTGTTTTCCTCCGAGGAGGCGTACTATGCCTCGATGGAGGACAGCGACTTTATGAATCCGATTTACGAATCCACGGACGAGGCAGGGTTTCGGGTGATGACTTGGTACAGTGCGGGAACGCGGAATTTTTATGCCAAAAAGCCGATCCAAACGCCGGAGGATTTAAAAGGAATGAAAATCCGGGTGCAGCAGTCGCCGGCCAGCGTGGCGATGGTACAGGCTTTTGGCGCGGCCGCCGCACCGATGAGCTTTGGCGAGGTTTACACGGCGATTCAGCAAGGGGTGATTGACGGTGCGGAGAATAACGAGCTTGCACTGACCCAGAACAAGCACGGTGAGGTCGCCAAATACTTTACCGAAAACAAGCACCAGATGGTGCCGGACATGCTGGTCGGCAACCTCCGTTTTTTAAAGGAACTGTCGGACGAAGAGCTGCAAATTTTTAAGGAGGCGGCAGCGCTTTCGACCGAAGTGGAGCTTTCTGAGTGGGATAAGCAGGTGGAGGCGGCGCGAAAGACGGCAAAAGAAGAGATGGGCGTCTCCTTTTTATCCGTCAACGTCCCGGACTTTCAGAAAAAGGTTTTGCCGCTGCACCGGTCCATGATGGAGAAAAACCCTGCAATTATCCCGATATACCGGCATTTTCAGGAGATTGACCGGATAGAGAGAGGGGAGGTGACCGCACCGTGAACGGAGCGGAAAAACTGAGAAAAATTATGGACACGGTGCTCGGCATGCTTTGCGTTTTGCTTTTTTCGCTGATGATTCTGGTCGGAACCTATCAGATTGCGGCACGGTACTTTTTTAACCGTCCCAGCACGGTGTCCGAGGAACTTTTGACATACAGCTTTACCTGGCTGGCGTTGCTGGCCGCGGCCTATGTGTTTGGAAAGCGCGAGCATATGCGGATGGGATTTATCGTTGATCGGCTGAGCGCAAAAAAACGGTTTTTCTTTGACCTTTTGCGTGAGATTTTGGTTTTTCTGTTTTCCTTGGTGGTGATGATCATCGGCGGTATCGCGATTATGCGTCTTACCATGACGCAGGTGACGGCATCGCTGGGGATTCCGATGGGGGTTGTCTATGCGGCCGTTCCGCTGTCCGGCATGCTGAGCCTTATTTACAGTATTTTAAATATCCTTGCCTTGAATTTTAAATATCATTAGGTGCACGGGAGACAAACACAATATGGTTTAAGCAGGCAAATTTGTGAAAATACTGCGTAAAAATACTCGGCAAGTCTTGCCCTGCGAAGAAAATAAAGGAGTTCGATCATGGAAATTGCTTTGCTATGCAGCCTTATTATTTTTATTTTGTTATTTGCCCTGCTTTTGTGCGGTGTACCCATTTCCATCGCGCTGGGGTTTTCCTCGATCTGTGCTATTTTGCCGGTGCTGCGTGCAGACATCGCCGTTGTGACCGGTGCGCAGCGGATTTTTTCCGGGATTTCGGTTTTTGCCCTGCTTGCGATTCCCTTTTTTATCCTGGCCGGCAATATCATGAACCGCGACGGTATCGCCATTCGTCTCATCAATCTGGCAAAGCTGATGACCGGCAAGACGCCCGGCGCATTGGCGCAGACCAATGTGGTGGCGAATATGCTGTTCGGCGCGATTTCCGGTTCCGGGACGGCGGCCGCTTCCGCCATGGGGTCGATGATCAGCCCGATCGAACGGGAGGAGGGCTATGACCCGGATTTTTCGGCAGCGGTCAATATCGCAACGGCGCCGACCGGGCTTTTGATACCGCCCAGCAACGTGATGATTACCTATTCGTTAGTCAGCGGCGGAACCTCGGTCGCCGCCCTGTTTATGGCCGGGTACATTCCGGGTATCTTATGGGGCTTGTTTTGTATGGCAGTCATCTACCTGATGGCAAAACGCGGCGGCTATGTCACCAAGACCGCCTACACCGCGCGTGAGGCCGGAAGGGTTCTGCTTCAGGCGCTGCCGAGCCTTTTGCTGATTGTCATTGTCATCGGCGGCATCGTAAAGGGGATCTTTACGGCGACCGAGGGATCTGTGGTGGCGGTGGTTTACAGCCTGGTACTGTCGCTGTTTTGCTACCGCTCGATCTCATGGCGCGATCTGCCAAAGATTTTCCGCGAGAGCGCGGAGATGACCGGGATCATCATTTTTCTGATCGGCGTATCCAGCATCATGTCCTGGGTGATGGCGTTTACCGGGATCCCGTCAGCCATTTCCGGCGCTTTGCTGGGGCTGACGAAAAATCGATATCTCATCTTTTTGATGATTAACCTGATTCTTTTGATTGTGGGGACGTTTATGGATATGACGCCGGCGTGCCTGATTTTTACGCCGATTTTTCTGCCGGTTTGTACGGCGCTGGGGATGCACCCGGTGCATTTTGGGATTATGCTGATTTTTAACCTTTGTATCGGCAGCATTACGCCGCCGGTAGGAACGACGTTGTTTGTCGGCGTCCGTGTGGGCGGCGTCACAATCGAATCCGTCATGCGGCGGCTGGTTGTTTTTTTCGGCGTGATTTTTCTGGCGCTGCTTTTGGTGACCTACATTCCGCCGCTTTCTCTCTGGCTGCCGGGACTGCTTGGGTATATCAAATAAAAAGACTGATATAACAAAAAGGAGGATGGTTATGTATTATTCCAGCGGAAATTATGAGGCGTTTGTAACGCCAAAAAAACCCAAAAACGCGGATCAGATGTCTGCCTATATTGTGGGCAGCGGCCTTGCGGCGCTGACTGCGGCCTGCTATCTCGTCCGCGACGGGCGGATGGACGGAAAATCCGTGCATATTTTAGAAAAAGGCAATCTGCCCGGCGGTGCGTGCGACGGGTATCGGTTTGAAAACATCGGCTATGTCATGCGCGGCGGCCGGGAGATGGACAATCATTTTGAGGTGATGTGGGATTTGTTCCGTTCGATTCCGTCCATCGAGACGGAGGGCGTCAGCGTATTGGACGAATATTATTGGCTCAACAAGGAGGACCCGAATTATTCGCTCTGCCGCGCGACCGTCGACTGCGGTCAGGACGCGCATACGGATGGAAAATTCGGATTGTCCGACCGCGGCGCAATGGAGATCATGAAGTTATTTTTTACGCCGGACGAGGATCTGGCGGATTTGCGGATCACCGATGTTTTTGATGATGCGGTGCTGGATTCCAACTTCTGGCTTTACTGGCGCACCATGTTTGCCTTTGAAAACTGGCACAGTGCGCTGGAGATGAAGCTGTATATCCGCCGTTTTATTCACCATATCGGGGGACTTCCCGATTTTAAGGCGCTGCGCTTTACCAGGTACAATCAGTACGAATCCATGATTTTGCCGATGGTGCGGTATTTAGAGGGATTCGGCGTTCAGTTTCATTACGGAGTGCAGGTGGTTAACGTGCGGTTCTCGTGCGATGCGGAAAAGAAGGTTGCCGCTGCGATTGACGTGAAAAGGGACGGCAAGGGGGACATCATCACCCTGACGGAAAAGGATTTGGTGTTTATCACCAACGGCGGCTGCGTGGAAAATTCCTCGATCGGGGATCAGAATACCCCGGCGGTGTTTGATACAGAGATCAGACCGGGCGGCGGCTGGGACATGTGGCGCAAGATTGCGGCGCAGGATCCGGCGTTCGGACATCCGGACAAGTTTTGCTATGACCCGGAGCAGAGCAACTGGATGAGCGCCACCGTAGAAACGTTGGATGAAAAGATCATTCCCTATATCAAAAAGATCTGCAAACGCGATCCGTTTACCGGCGGCGTAGTGACCGGCGGCATCGTGACGGCAAAGGATTCGTCCTGGCTGCTCAGCTGGACGATAAACCGTCAGCCGCAGTTTAAAGAGCAGCCGAAAGGACACTGCCTGGTTTGGGTTTACGGCTTGTTCAGCGACAAAAAAGGGGATTATATCAAAAAGCCGATGCGCGACTGCACCGGCATGGAAATCTGCATGGAGTGGCTCTATCATATCGGCGTGCCGGAGGATCAGATTCTGGAGCTTGCAAAGCACAGTGCCAACACGGTTCCCTGTATGATGCCCTATATCACGGCGTTTTTTATGCCGCGCGCCGAGGGAGACCGCCCCAAGGTTGTGCCGGACGGTGCGGTGAATTTTGCCTTTTTGGGACAGTTTGCCGAGACAAAACGGGATACCATTTTTACGACGGAATATTCGATGCGCACTGCGATGGAGGCGGTCTATACCTTGCTTTCCATCGACCGCGGCGTGCCGGAGGTCTGGGGCAGCACCTACGATGTCCGCGATCTGCTGGACGCGACCGTAAAGCTGCGTGACGGCAAAAAGATTACCGATATGGAGCTTGGCCTGGTTGAAAAGCTGGCGCTGAAAAAGATCCTGGCAAAGATTGCAGGAACGGACATTGAAAAACTGCTCAAAGAATACCATGTGATATAACGCGCAAGGGACGGCGAAAGCCGCCCCTTGTTTTTTGGGGATTTACAGACAAGAAAAAGTGTGATATACTGCACGTATAATCGGCACAAGGAATTTGGCGCGGCGCGGCGCCCTTTCAAAGCCTTATGTCTATGAGTGAAAGAAGGGAAAAGGATGCGCATTTTGGTGGTAGAGGATGAGCGGGATTTAAACCGCGTTTTGTGCAAGCGGCTCGGTCAGGAGGGATATTGCACCGATGCGGTCTTTGATGGCGCTGCGGCGCTGGACTATTTGCAGACCGGCGAATTTGACGCGGTTATTATGGATATTATGATGCCAAAGCTGAGCGGTATGGACGCAGTCAAGGCGATGCGCAGCCGCGGCGATAAAACGCCGGTTTTGTTCCTGACGGCAAGGGACAGCGTGGCAGACCGTGTGGCCGGACTGGACATTGGGGCGGAGGATTATCTGGTAAAGCCCTTTGCCTTTGAAGAGCTTTTGGCGCGGCTGCGCGTGATGCTGCGCAAGGCGGCCGGCAATCCCACCAATGTCTATCAGGTTGCTGATCTGACCCTGGACGCAGCAGCACATACGGTGCGGCGCGGCGGCGAGGTCATCAATCTTTCCGCCAAAGAATTTGATATCTTAGAATACCTGATGCGAAATCAGGGGATTGTGCTCAGCCGTGAAAAGATCGAAAACCATGTATGGAATTTTGATTACATGGGCGGCACCAATGTGGTTGATGTTTACATAAGATATCTGCGCAAAAAGATTGACGAGGGACACGCGCTAAAACTGATTCATACCATCCGCGGCAGCGGCTATGTTTTGAGGGAAACGCTATGAACCGATTATCCATTAAACTCAGAATCACGCTGTGGTACACGCTGATTATGGTTGCCATAGCGACGGCGGCGCTGATGATTATGTTCAGCTGGAGCCGCACCATCATTAGTCGGGACATCACCGGCAGATTGGCCAGGACAGTCAATAACAGCGCACGGATGCAGGTGGATCCGCAGGGCAGAGTGCGTATCGGCCCCGATTTCATGTATTTTGAAAACGGCGTGCATCTTGCCCTGTATCAGAGCGGCGAGCGGCTGGCCGGACAGATTCCCTTTGCGGCGGCCGAGGACGCGGATTTTGTTGCCGATCAGGTGCAGACGCTAAACAGCAGCGGAACATTCTGCTATATTTTAGATAAGGAAATCCCGATTCCGGGCGGAGAGAGTCTTTGGCTGCGCGGCGCGGTCTCTGTCAATGCGGAGGAATATATGCTGCGTTCGGTCATCAAGACCAACCTTATTGTGACGGTTATTTTGATTCTTGCCGCGGCAGTCGGCGGATACTTGATTGTAAAAAGAGCCTTAAAGCCGGTGAATGCCATACGAAAAACGGCAAAGGAAATCAGCGAAAGCCGGGATTTGTCCAGGCGGATTTCCATCGCGGGGACGGACGAGATTTCGCAGCTGGCGATCACCTTTGACGAAATGCTGACGCGGATTGAACAGGCGATGGAGCGGGAAAAACAGTTTACCTCGGATGTCTCACACGAATTGCGCACGCCGGTAGCCGTTATTATGTCGGAGTGCGAATATATGCGGGACTGTGCCAAGACGCAGGAGGAATGGCAGGAGTCGGCTGCCTCGGTGATGCGCCAGAGCGAAAGGATGCGAAAGCTGATTGCGGAACTGCTCAGCTTTTCCAGAATGGACAACGGAACGCAGCAGCTGCAGACCGAGGTTTTGGACTTTAGTGAGCTTTTGACCTTTGTCTGTGAGGAACAGCGCGAGATTCACGGGAGCGAAACGCCGCTTTTAACCAAAATTATTCCATCGGTCTATGTAGAGGGAGATCGGTTTTTGCTGACGCGGCTGCTGATTAACCTGATCAGCAACGCCTATCAATATAACCGCGACAACCGGGAGATCCTTGTCTCCTTAGAAGCGGCAGAGGACACGGTTTGCGTTTCGGTGCAGGATCACGGAATCGGCATCAAAGAGGAAGAACAAGAAAAGATATGGGAGCGCTTTTATCAGGTGGATCCGTCCCGCAGCAAGGACGGCAGCAACAGTATGGGGCTGGGACTTTCTATGGTGCGCTGGATTGCGCGGCAGCACGGCGGAGATGTGACGGTAAGAAGTGCGCCCGGCGTGGGATCCACTTTTCTTTTTACGATGCCGCGCGTTAAAAAAATGGAAGATAAGGAGTGTTAACATCGAAAAAATACTTATTGCCGCACAGCGGAAAATTTTATAAGGCGAATCTGCATTGCCATTCTACGGTGTCG
>URTH01000063.1 GCA_900550775.1 uncultured Eubacteriales bacterium
TGGTACATTTGGGGTAACAAATAAATTTCAGCATAAAAATTCTCCTCACATAATAAATATAGTAGTTTTTAGAATTCCTCTCCAAGAACTATGATATTATAATATTTCCAAATACTGTTTCATTCGTTCAATTACATATCCTGCCACGAGTTTTGTCATAGGTTCGGCATTGTCTTTTTTGTAAAATTCATCAAATGCAGCGTAATATGTTTTTCTGTCGGCAAATTTTACATTGATTGCCGGATAGCCATTTTGGACAAGGTCGAGATTCAAGAGCAATCTTCCCGTTCTGCCATTGCCGTCGATAAAGGGGTGAATGCCCTCAAATTCAAGGTGAAACCTTGCAATTCTCTCTATAGGGTGCATTTTCTTTTTGCGTTTTTCATTTTCGGTGAGCAGCTTAGTCATTTTCGGCTCAATCATATATGGTCGAACAGGCTCGGTATATGCGCCCATAATGGTTACGGGAATTTTGCGGAACACGCCTTTATCTTCCGGTCTGTTCATCAGCACAAGCGAGTGGATATTTTTAATCACCGTTTCACTGATTTTTGTGTCCTTTGCAATATTCTCGATATACAGAAATGCGTCTCTGTGACCGACTGCCTCAAGGTGGTCTTTCAGCGGCTTTTGGTCGATTGTCATACCTTCCAAGACCATTGCTGTTTCTTTTAATGTAAGCGTGTTACCCTCGATTGCATTTGAATTATAGGTAAAGTCCACCATAAATTCGTTGCGCAGTCTTTCTGCCTCGCCCTGCGTAAGCGGACGTTTTTGGTCAAGCTCCGCCTTTAATGCGTCGATTTTCAATAGCAGGGGAGAAAGCTCCTTTGACACTTTTATTCCTTTTCGCGTTCTGGCGTCAACGGGCTTTGGTGCGTTTTCAGGAATCATATATAATTTGCCCTTTTGAACAACGCCGTCTATTCTGTTTTGAGCGCATAAAAGTCGGACTCTGCGCGGTGAGAGTCCCCACTTTTCCGCCGCTTGTGAAACCTTAATATATTTCATAATAATACCTCTTTCGGGTTGTTGTATATATTATATCACATTTTGGGAATAAAATCAAGTTTTAATAGGATAATAATCATTCCGTATTATTCCTAAAACTATATTCGTTTTTTTGCAGGCAACAAAATTTTTTCATATCTTACTGTAATGTATATTTTATAAAATTCCTTGCAAGTGCAGTTAATTTCCACACAACAAAAAACGCACGGCATCTGCTAAAATACAAATGCTGTGCGTAGCCGAAAGAGAGTAATCCGAACTCCGATTTTGAGCGGCGGTTTTCCGCTTTCGCCGTGTTAAAATACTCGGCAACCGGACATTCGTCATAAGACAGGTACAGAGCCAAATCTAAAACCGATAAGGCTGCTCGGTTTCTCTGTCCCGATATTCGTGCTTTTCATAATAGCCGATCAGTTTTTTCTCACTGTCGCGCAGCGCAACCATGTAAACGTCCTTATTTTCCTTTTCGTTATGATAGGTATACATGATGTTATGATCCTCGCTTTCTTCAAACCACGAAAGCACCTTTTCAATCATCGCATTGGACGCCGCATTGTGGCAATCCTTTAAGCTTTGACCGGTTAAATCCCTGTGATAGCGCATGACTGCCGCCGGATTCATATACACAATGGTCGAATCCATATCGCAAACAACAATGGCGGCTCTGTCCTGATCCACAATACTTTTTAATAATACGTTTAACATTTCTCTTCCACCTTTCCGCTTCATGTCCAATCATCGCCGTGCAGCTCATGCACGATCCGCAATGCCCTTCACGCACCCAAAACCCCTTATTTTATGAATTTTGCGGCATCGAGGGGGTTCTTTCCTCGATATATTGCCGCAGCTCCTGCATCAAACGTTCCGCCGTCCGATCGCCGAAATAGCCGAGATGATAGGCACGGTCTCCGACCAGGATCTTTTGCTTTCCCAGACACGAAAAGGAGAACGTTTCACCCTGCGCACCGACAAACTGCACGTGAACCGTGCCGTCCACAGCGCCGACCACTGTATTATCGTGAAAAACCGTGCCAAGCGTCGCGTGATAACGGTAGGAATCCAAAATTGCATTCAGCCTTTGCCATTCCTCGCTTCCTTCCTCAATCTGCAGTGAAACAGGATCCCGGTTATAGGTATGATAACTGATAAAGATCAGCTCTGCCTTCTCCATCTCCCGGCCGAGCGGCCGTGGCAAAAAGAAAATAACCGCGGCAATCAGCAAAATAAAAACTAAAACACGACCTATGTTTTTTCGCATAGCCACCACTCCTTTCCCCAAAACGGCGCAATCCGGGCCTAATATTATGTTCGGCTCTCCCGTGCGTGAAAGCTTCTGCTGCCATCATAACACAGATTCATCCCCTTGACAAGAAAATAAAAAAAGACCGAGAATAATTCTCGGCCGGGAGTTCCGTTTAAGATGTTGGTCTTAAACGGGGGAAATGAAAAAAAGATTGTTAGTTAATTGTGGTATGCTTATACTATACAACATTTTGCGCAAAATTTCAATAGTTAATTTTGTATATTGTGCAAAAATCGCATGACTGTTTTTGTGCAACATTCACAAAACATTACAAAATTATTTCAAATTCAACTTTAAAAAGGTTTTTTTGCCTTTTTTTACGATAAAATCTCCATCCTGCAGCATTGCCGGCGTAATTACCATATCGATTTCCGTAACCTTTTCACCGTTGATGCTGAGTCCGTTTTGCTGAATCAAACGGCGCCCTTCTCCCTTTGAAGGGATCAGTCCTACCTGCTGCAAAAGATCTAAGACATTCATGCCATCGCCCAGCGTCTTGGCGTCGATCTCGGCGCTCGGCATATGTGCCGTATCACCGCTGCCGCGGAAGATCGCAGTTGCCGCGTCATTGGCTGCCTTGGCCGCCTCTTCGCCATGCACCATTTTGGTAACCTCGTAGGCGAGCAGACATTTTACCTCATTCAGCGCCTGTCCCTCCAGGTTTTCATATTGTGCGATCTGCTCCATCGGCAGGAAAGTGACAAGCTTTAACATACGAATGACGTCTTTGTCGTCCACATTGCGCCAATACTGATAAAATTCATAAGGCGAAACCTTTTCGGGATCCAGCCACAGCGCGCCTTTCTCCGTCTTGCCCATCTTTTTGCCCTCTGACGTAGTAAGCAGCGTAAAGGTCATGCCGTATGCCTGCTTGCCGGCCTTGCGGCGAATCAACTCAATACCGCCGATGATATTAGCCCACTGATCGTCACCGCCGAACTCCATACGGCAGCCGTATTCGCGGTTTAAGCGATAAAAATCGTAGCTTTGCATCAGCATATAGTTAAATTCCAGGAAGGTCAGTCCCTTCTCCATCCGGGACTTATAGCACTCGGCGGTCAGCATCTTGTTAACCGTAAAGTGAACGCCGACCTCGCGCAAAAAGTCGATATAATTTTGTTGCAGCAGCCAATCGGCATTATTCACCATCATTGCGCCGCCCTCGCCAAAATCAATAAAACGGGACATCTGCTTTTTAAAATTGTCTGCGTTGTGCGCGATCGTCTCCTGAGTAATCATGGGGCGCATATCCGCCTTGCCGGTCGGATCGCCGATCATGGTAGTACCGCCGCCCAGCAAAACAATGGGGCGGTGTCCGGCGTTTTGCATATGCTTCATAACGATTAACTGCATAAAATGCCCTGCCATCTGCATCCGCTTGATAATGAGAAGCTGAAGCAGATGGCCGACATGCAGGCTGTCAGCCGTTGCGTCAAAGCCGATATAGAAGGTAATTTTTTCCTCCCCAAGCAGCTTTCGGATTTCGTCTTCATGGGTGGTCTGCGCAATCAGGCCTCGTTCTTTTAAGGTATCAAATACGTTCTGCATGGTCGTTTCCTCTCTATCTCTTAATTTTCGGTATCTTCTGTTTCTATATTTTTCTCCACTTTGGTGACTTTAATGCTCAAATCCTCCAGCTGCTTTTCGTCAACCACGTCCGGCGAATGCATCATCAGTTCCGCTGCATTCTGCATCTTCGGAAAGGCAATGACATCGCGGATCGAATCCCGTCCTGCCATAATCATCGCCAGCCGATCCAGGCCGTAGGCCAGGCCGCCGTGCGGCGGTGTGCCGTACTGAAACGCCTGCATCAGGTAGCCAAAGCGTGCCCACGCCTCCTCATGGCTAAAGCCCAGTGCCGCAAACATTTTTTCCTGCAAATCGGCGTGGAAAATACGCAGACTGCCGCCGCCGATCTCGCTGCCGTTTAAGATGACATCGTAGGCTTTTGCGCGCACCTTGCCGGGGTCGGTCTCAAGCAGCGGAATATCCTCGTCAAAGGGATGCGTAAACGGATGGTGCATCGCCATATATCTGCCCTCTTCCTCGGAGTATTCCAAAAGCGGGAACTCGGTCACCCACAAAAAGCGGTACTCGTTCTTCGGGATCAGGTCAAACCGTCTTGCGACCTCCAAACGGAGATTGCCAAGCGCATCATAAACAATGTTATCGCTGTCCGCAACGATCAAGATGGCATCGCCCGGCTGCGCCTCTGTTGTCTCTAGGATTTTATGCACGCTATCTTCGGACAGGAATTTCGTAATCTGCGAACGAACGCCGTCCTCTTCCTTGATGATCCATGCCATGCCCTTTGCACGGTAGGTTTTTACGTATTCCGACAGGGAATCCAGGGTTTTACGGGTCATCTTATCGCCGAGCCCCTTTGCTACGATACAGCGGACGCTGCCGCCGCGCTCCAGTGCACCCTCAAACACCTGAAATCCGCAGCCCTTTACCGCATCGGAAAGGTCGGTCAGTTCCATGTCAAAACGCATATCCGGCTTGTCCGAGCCGAAACGATCCATTGCCTCGCAGTAGGGGAGACGGAGGAACGGCGTCTTGATATCCAGGTTTAAAACCTCTTTGAAAACCCGCTTTAAAAAGCCCTCGTTGATACGCATAATGGTTTCCATATCAACAAACGAAAGCTCCATATCCAGCTGGGTAAATTCCGGCTGACGGTCAGCGCGCAAATCCTCATCGCGGAAGCAGCGTGCCACCTGAAAATAGCGGTCATAGCCGGCCAGCATCAAAAGCTGCTTATACTGCTGCGGCGACTGGGGCAGCGCATAAAAGTTACCCGGATGCACGCGGCTCGGCACCAGATAATCCCTGGCGCCCTCCGGCGTACTCTTGGTAAGAATCGGGGTTTCAATCTCCAAAAATCCGTTTTCATCAAAATAATCCCGTGCAATTTTGGTGATCTTATGGCGCATCATCAGATTGCGCTGCATATCCGGGCGGCGCAGATCCAGATACCGATATTCAAGGCGCAGAGCGTCCTTGGTGTCGATATCTTCTTCAATATAGAACGGCGTAGTCTCCGCACTGTTTAAAATCCGAAGCTCCGTCACAAAAACCTCAATTTCGCCGGTTGCCATATCCGGATTGATGTTTTCCGGGGTACGCCGCAAAACCTTACCCTTTGCGGCAATGACATACTCACTCTTTAACTGCTCCGCCTTTTGAAACACCTCCGGCGCGCTTTCGTCGTTAAAGGAAAGCTGAATAATGCCGGTGCGGTCGCGCAGCGTGACAAAGTTCAAGCCGCCCAGACGGCGGTTTCTGGCAACCCAGCCGGTCAGGGTGACCATTTCATTTTCATTTTTAACAGAAAGCTCACCGCACATATGGGTGCGTGTAAAGCCCTCCATGGTCTCAAACTGCATTTCGATAAACCTCCTTAGGACTAGCCTTTAGGCTCTTTCTTCTATTATAGTATAAATTTCCTCTGCCGTCAACAGGACAGAAGCTGTCTCGCCGGTCGCCATGTTTTTCAGTTCCGCACGTCCGTCTCTCGTCTCGTCCTCACCGAGCACCATGCTGTAACGCGCCCCCAGCTTATTGGCATACTTCATCTGTGCCTTGACGCTGCGTCCGCACAAATCCCGCTCCGCATGGCAGCCCATGGCACGCAGATCATAGACCAGCTTTTGCGCAAGCACATCCGCCTCTTCACCGATTGCGGCAATAAAGATTGCCGGCTGATAGGCCGGTACCGCCTTGTCAAGCCCCTGGCTCTTCATAATCATCATCAAACGTTCCAGTCCGACCGCAAAGCCGATCCCCTCGGTGGGCTTGCCGCCCAGCTCCTCTACCAGGCCATTGTAGCGGCCGCCGCCGCAGACGGTAGACTGGGCGCCAAGGGCGTCAGAGGTGATCTCAAACACGGTTCGGGTATAGTAATCCAGACCGCGCACGATGGTAGGATCGATGGTATAGGCAATTTTCATATTGTCAAGATAGCGGAGCGTCTGATCCAGGTGCTGACGGCAATCCGCGCAGAGGTGATCGATCATCTTCGGCGCATCTGCCGCAATCTTGGAACATACCTCCGACTTACAGTCGATGATCCGCATCGGATTTTTCTCCAGTCTGGTTTTGCAGGTATCGCAAAGGTCTGCCTCATACTGTTTAAAATAGTCCTTTAAAATCCGATTATACTCCTTTTTGCAGACCGGGCAGCCGATGCTGTTCAAATTCAATTTCAGCCCCTTAACCCCAAGCTTTTCAAAAAAGGAAAGCGCAAGCGCAATGATTTCCGCATCGGCCGCATCCGAGGTACCGCCGAAGCACTCGATCCCGAACTGATGAAACTCACGCAGGCGGCCGGACTGCGGCTTTTCGTAGCGGTAGCAGGAGATCAGATAAAACAGCTTGGTCGGCTGCGGATCGGCATAGAGCGAATTTTCAATAAAGCTCCGCACCAGGGACGCCGTTCCCTCCGGGCGCAGCGTAATGCTGCGTCCGCCTTTATCCTCAAACGTATACATCTCCTTTTGTACCACGTCCGTGGTATCCCCCACGCCGCGCTGAAACAGAGCGGTGTCCTCAAAAACGGGGGTGCGGATTTCACGGTACCCGTACGCGCCGCAAATTTCCCGTGCGGTTTGCTCCACTTTTTGCCAGAGCAGGCTGTCTGCCGGAAGAATATCTTCCGTTCCACGAGGTTTATTGATCATAGCGATAACTCCTTTACAGTATTTTTCAAAATTCCGATATGTTCGATTTCCACCTCTACACAGTCCCCGGCCTGCATGGGGCCGATGCCGGAGGCCGTACCGGTGGTAATCACATCGCCGGGGAGCAGCGTCATAATCTGCGAGAGCAGATACACCAATCTTTCCGGCGGAAAAATCAATTGTTTGGTCGAGGAATCCTGTTTTACCACGCCGTTTAAGCGCGTTTCTATATGTAACGGCCCTGTGCCGACATCCGTCTCAATCACAGGCCCTATCGGGCAAAAGGTATCAAAGCCCTTGGCTCTGGTCCACTGCGAATCCAATTTTTGCAGATCGCGTGCAGTGACGTCATTTAAACAGGTATAGCCAAAGATATAGTCCCCGGCTTTGGATTCCTCTACATAAGACGCCTCTTTTCCAATTACAAAGGCAAGCTCGCCCTCATAGTCAACCTGCTTTGCCATGGGCGGCATGATAATGGTATCAAGCGGCCCGATCACGGCCGAAACCGGCTTATAAAAAAGCGCCGGAAAATCGGGAATGGGCAGCTGCATCTCCTTGGCGTGATCCGCATAGTTCAGCCCCACCGCAATAATTTTGGAGGGCGTACAGGGCGGCAGCAGCTTAGCATCTTCAAAAGAGACGACCGCCCCGGTCTCCTGCGGCGGATCGGTCAGGCCGCCGCGCAGCAAATGATAGCCGTCCTCCTTTTGCAGCGCATAGTGCGGCTGACCGCTTACCAAAAGTCTGGCATATTTCATCAAAAAGCACTTCCTTGACGCAATATGGCAAAGGCGCGGCAAAACCGCCAAAAGCCCCTGCCTTTTTGTTCTTCTATTTCTTAACCCCTTCTCGGATTTTTACAAAAATCCGCAATCAGCTCGCTCAGTTCCTCCCGTCCCGTCTTTTTTTCGGAGGAAAACGGGAGCAAAATGCAGTCATCGTCCAGCTCCAACGTATGATAAATCAGCGTAAGATTGGTCTCGATCTGCGATTTTTTCAGTTTATCCAGCTTGGTTGCAACCACAACCGGGGTGTATCCAAAGTGGCGGATCCACTGCAGCATGGTGATATCGTCCTGCGTAGGCTTGTGCCGCGCGTCAACCAACTGAATCACCTGCACCAAATTAAAACGATCCGAAAGGTAGGTATCGATCATGGACGCCCAGCGCTGCTGCTCCGCCTTTGAGACCTTTGCATAGCCATAACCCGGAAGATCCACCAGCCGATAGTTGCCGTCAATATCATAAAAGTTGATGGTGGCGGTTTTCCCCGGTGAGCTGCTGGTGCGCGCCAGCTTGGTACGGTTGGTCAGGCAGTTAATCAGTGAGGACTTTCCGACGTTGGAACGTCCGACAAAGGCAACCTCCGGCACCAGGGTGTCCGGGTACTGTTCTTTCTTCACTGCGGTTTGCAGCAGTTTGGCATTGATAAAATCCATGTTCTTCCCTCCGCAATCATCGGCTCAGTTCTTTTTTGCCCGCACCCGATCGCTGATTTTTGCGCCGGACGGTATCGCACCCGGATGCGCCGCATCCTTTACGGACTTTGGCTCTGTCAGATGAATCTTTGCCGGGATCAGCGCATGCTCCAGCACCGTATCCATGGTCTTTGCAAAGATAAACTGCATCTGCTGCTTTAATTTATCCGGCAGCTCCTCATAGTCGGCCTTGTTGTCATAGGGGATAATCACCGTACGAATCCCCATCCGAAACGCCGCAAGCGACTTTTCTTTCAGACCGCCGATCGGCAGGACTCTGCCGCGCAGCGTGATCTCGCCGGTCATGGCAACATAACGGTTGACCTCCCGCTTGCTGAGCGCCGAGATCAGCGCCGTTGCCATGGTGATTCCGGCGGACGGACCGTCCTTGGGGATTGCCCCCTCCGGGACGTGGATATGAATATCCGTCTTTTTATAAAAGTCCGGCGCGATGCCAAA
>URTH01000064.1 GCA_900550775.1 uncultured Eubacteriales bacterium
AAAGGACGAGGCCAATGCGAAAACGCTGTGCGAAGAAATCGGCGCGACCGCCCTCAAAGGCGATGTCGCAAGCCCCGCTGACGTTGACCGCATGTTTCAAAGTATGCCCGGCATCGACGTTTTGGTCAACAACGCCGGGTTTGCGCAATTTCAATTTTTTGACGCACTCACGGACGAGGACTGGCAGCGCATGCTTGCAGTCACGTTATCCGGCGCGTTTTATTGCATTCGCCGCGCGCTGCCGCACATGATTCATCAAAAGTCGGGCGCCATCGTGAATGTTTCCTCCATCTGGGGACTGACCGGCGCAGCGTGTGAGGTCGCCTACTCCGCCGCCAAGGCCGGGCTGATCGGCATGACTAAGGCGCTTGCCAAGGAGGTCGGCCCCTCCGGCATCCGCGTCAACTGTGTGGCGCCGGGCGTCATCGATACCGTGATGAACCAATCGCTCACCGCCGATACGCTGGAGCAGCTGTGCAGCGACACGCCGCTCGGCCGTCTCGGCACGCCAAAAGACATTGCGGAGACGATTCTGTTTTTGTGCAAAGAGGACAGCTTTTTCACCGGCCAGGTGCTCAGCCCCAACGGCGGCCTTGTCATCTGAAAAACGGGTTTAGCGACAATCTCAGGCAGTGCAAAAATTTGCACTGCCTTTTAAAATGCGTTGATTCGCCGAAACTCCTCCGGCGTCATGCCCTCCGCCTTTTTAAAGACGGCGCAGAAGTAGCTGGGATCCTTAAAGCCGACGGCGGCGGCAACCTCCCGTACCTTGGGACAGTCCGCCGAGCAAAGATAGTATTTTGCCATGTTCAGCCGAAGGTGAGTCAAATACTTGATCGGCGTGGTGTCATAAACCTGCTGAAACAGGCGGCACAGATGGTTGTTGGTGACCCCGATCACCTCGGCAAGGTCGCGCAGGCTAAGATCCTCTTTATATCGCATCTTCAGCGTTTCAATCACCGGCCGCAGCTTTTGGTACTTTTCGTTTTTGGACATGCCGCTCGGCTTTGCGGTGTCGTTGCGGCATTCTCCCATCTTAATTAAAAGCTTATACATCAGCATGGACGTCTTGATTTCCTTGTCGGGGTCCTCGCACCAGTACATGTCCGACATGGCGCTGACCTGGACGTCAAAGCTGTTTAAATCGTGGATATGAAAGACCTCACTGTTGCCAAAGCCGAGATAGGTGATGATATCCTCCACCGCGCTGCCGTGAAAGACCACCCAGCGCACGCTCCACGGCTCGTTTTGGGCAAAATATTCATGCGGAATATCCGGGCGGAAGAAAAACGCGTCGCCCTGGGCAATCACATATTCCTGTTCTTCGATCCGTAAAATTCCGCTGCCGCCCGTGCAGTATAAAAGCTGGTAACTCTGAAATCCGCAGGGTCTTGTGATCGGATCCTGGCTTTTATGTCCGCCGATTCCCACGACGTAGATCGGCAAAAGCTTTGTCCTGTTAAGAAGTATCGGCAAAATCATTGTATCACGCCTCCGTCATACCGCTTGATACCACTATTATACGACAGTTTCGGTTTTTTTTCAAGCCTTGGCGCCGCTTTGTGCCAAAATCATGGAAAACGGGAGCAAAACGGCGGTTTTGTTCTTGTTTTTTTGAAAATTGCATGGTATACTGAAAAAATAAGGCATACACTTTAAAGAAGCGTGCGTCAAATGACTGAAAAAAGGAGGACTTTTTTATGAAAGTTTTACTGATTAACGGCAGTCCCAAGGAAAAGGGCTGCACCTATACCGCGCTGACCGAGGTTGCGGCAGCGCTAAGCGACTGCGGCATCGAGACGGAAATTGTATCGGTGGGCGCAAAGCCGATCCAGGGCTGCATCGGCTGCGGCGGCTGCGCGGCGGCCGGAAACAACCGCTGCGTCTTTACCAATGACAGCGTCAACACCGTGATCGAAAAGGCCGAAACCGCCGACGCCTTTGTAGTCGGCACGCCGGTGCATTACGCGGCGGCGTCCGGGGCGATCACCGCTTTGATGGATCGCGTCTGTTATGCCGGCGGCAAGTATCTGCAATTCAAACCGGCCGCCTGTATCGCAAGCTGCCGCCGCGGCGGCGCAAGCGCAACGTACGATCAGATCAACAAATATTTTGGGATTTTAAACATGCCGATTGTCTCCTCCAACTACTGGAACATGGTGCACGGCAACACGCCGGACGAGGTACGCCGTGACGAAGAGGGCATGCAGACCATGCGCCAGCTTGGACGGAACATGGCGTGGATTTTAAAGTGCATCGAGGCCGGAAAGGAAAACGGCGTCGCCATGCCCAAGACCGAGGCGAAAATCAAAACCAACTATATCCGCTAACCGCCTTTTGAGCACAAACCGGAGCGGCGCTTGAGCGTGGCGATAAACTCTTTTTTGCTTTGATCGCCGTCCCCTGTTCCGCCATGCCTACCAGGGCGGCACGGCAATGAAATTTTTCGCCGATTTTACGCCGTTTTCGGCAAGATATTGCAACGTTGCCGCAACGGGCGCGGCGGCGGATTTATGGGCGAAGGGCAATTGATTCAAAGCAATATCTTGCTGAAAACTGGTTTTTTGAGCGCAAAAGAGCGCCGACCGCTGGGTCGGCGCTTTTGATTCTTTATGAAATTAAGCAAATATTATATTCCGCCAAATATTTTAGCGGTCTTTATTCTTCGGGTTGACGATATCGCGCCAGCCGAGGTCGCCGCGCGCGATTCCCATAATCAACACCTCCGCCGTGGCGACATTGGTCGCAAGCGGAATATTATGCACATCGCAAAGCCGAAACAGTGCGGAAACATCCGGCTCGTGCGGCTGTGCGGTCAGCGGATCCCTGAAAAACAAAACCGCATCAATCTCATTATAGGCGATTCTGGCGCCGATCTGCTGGTCGCCGCCCTCCGGCCCGGACAAAAACTTGCTGATAGGAAGGCCGGTTGCCTCTGCAACCACGCTGCCCGTTGTTCCTGTTGCACACAAGCTATGTTGTTTTAAAATCCCACTGTAAGCAATGCAAAAGTCAACCATTAACTCTTTTTTCTTATCATGTGCAATCAGTGCTATGTTCATGTAAAACTCCCTCCCGATCAAGTGATACAAGGTTCGTATCTCCATGATATTCTATCTTTTATTGGAAAAAGCAGAAAATCCGCTTCCACAATCAATTGAAATTTCTACCTTTTTTATCATATCATACAAATAGACAAAAGTCAAAGGGATTTTTCATATTTTTTTAGATATTATCATGATTTCCATATTTTGGATAATTGATACGTCTTTTTAGAGGGTTCCGCTGCCGCTCGGATCGGCCGTATTTTCCGGCTCGGTCGATGCATCGGGCGCCTTGCCGCGCTCGGTCGGTGCGGCACTGCGGCTGGGCGATGCGGTGGTGGTTGATTTCCGTGATTTGGCCGAGGCCGACGGCGATGCCGTCTCTTCGCTGCTATCCGCCGCATCATCGGTCTTTTTCTTCGCCGCGGCCGCCTCCGGGTTTGCCCGCTCCTCTTTCAGCTGCATATAGGCGTCAAAGACGTCCCTTGCCACCCGTGCGGCATAGGTGCTGGACGCACCGTGCTCAATCACCACGGCAACCACGATTTCCGGGTTCTCATACGGGGCAAAGCCGACAAACAACACGTTATCCGCGCCGTCCGGCACCTCTGCCGTACCCGTCTTTCCGGCCGCCTTGTATTTGCTGCCGGCAAAGGCGCTGCGCGCCGTACCGTTGGTTACCACCTGCCGCATACCGCTTGTCACCTTATCAAAGGTCGAATCCGCGATGACGTGCTCCGCCATGACCTCCGGCTCGTTGTGATAGACCACCTCGCGCGTGTCATAGTTGACAATATCGTTCACCAGATGCAGACGATAGCGCACGCCGCGGTTGAGCAAGGTTGCGATATAGTTTGCCAGCTGCGCCGGTGTAAACAGGTTATCCGACTGGCCGATTGCGGCCTGAATCACATCGCCGGGGTACCACGTTCCGCCGGTTTCCTCCCGATGCTTGGGGCTTGCCATCAGCCCCTTGCTCTCCGGCAGCTCAATGCCGGTCGATTCGCCAAGGCCGTACTCCGCCGCGTACTCATCCAGCTTGTCGATGCCGACCAGGCGTCCCACCTCATAAAAGAAGTAGTTACACGATACGCCCAGCGCCTCGGAAACCTCGATGGTTCCGTGCGTTGCACCGCTGGAGGAATAGATCAGACAGGTCGGCTGATAGGATTTAAAGTAGGTGTACTTTCCCTTATCGGTGATATAGGTGTCCGGCTGAATCACGCCGGTCTCCAGCCCGGCAATCGCCGTCAGCGGCTTGAAGGTTGAACCGGGTGAATAGGTGCCGGACAGCACACGGTTAAAGAGCGGCTTGGATTTCGCCTGTACCAGCGTTTCATAGTCCTCGTCAAAGGTGGCCGGGTCATAGTTCGGGTAGGAGGCAAGCGCCAGCACTTCGCCGGTGCCCGGCACAATCGCAATCGCGCCGCCGGCGCCGCTGCGGCCCACCGCCGCCGTGATGTTTTCCCGGAGCGATTTTTCCATCGCCTGCTGCAATTCCAAATCCAGGGTGAGCCTTGCAAAGTTGCCCGGCTCCACCTTTTGGCTCTGCAAGATCTCGGTCACGCCGCCGTCACGGGACATTGAAACGCTCTTATAGCCGTCTTTTCCCTTTAAATACGGCTCCAACACCTTTTCCAGGCCGTCTTTTCCGATGATGTCGTTCATGCCGTAGCCCTTATCTTTCAGCTCCTGATATTCTTCTGCATAAATTTTGCCGGTACGTCCCAAAATGTGTGCCGCGCTCTTTCCGGCGGCAAACACGCGGATCGGCTCGATCTCTACCTCAACACCGGGAAAATCGGCCGACTGTTCCTTGACCGACTGCAGCACGGTCTCGTTGACATCACGCGCGATGATATACGGATTCTGGGTGCTAAAGCCGCTCTTTTGCATATCATAGCGCACGCCGACAATCGTCAGCGCCTCTTTATCCGTATATTTGGCCGCCACCGCAAATTTACTGCGGTAATAGTCCACCACCTGCTGCGCCGTCTCATAGCTCTCCAGCTTGTTTTCCTTTTTCCACTGATCCAGCTTTTCCTGCCGCTTTGCGATAAGGTCGGCCGCCGCCGCACTGTCAACCTCGGCAGCGCTTTCCTCCTCATCCTTCTCCTCCGTCAGGCGCACCGCCGTTCTGTCCTTTTTGGCCTCCTCCCACTGGGTATCGGTAAAGCCCCAGGTCTTATTCCGCTCGGAATAAAAAATGGGAAAATCCGTCTCCAGTGTGCCGCCGTTTTCGGTGATCAGGCGGCTGACGTCCACAATCTCCTGATTGAGTGCGTCATCGCTAAGGCCGATGCTTTGAAACTGAATCACGTATCCCTGGCGGTTGGCAACAAACGCGCGGTCATAACGATCTAAGATCTCACCGCGCGGCGCCTTGACCGGATAGGCGCGCACCAGCCTCTGCTGCGCCTGCTCCCGATACGCCGCACCGTTTACGATTTGCAGCTGAAACAGCCGTATCACACAGGCCAGTATCATCACACATACCAGCCCCAGCAAAATCACGTAACGATAATTCGCGCTGCGTCCTTCCATATTCTCACCCGTCTTTGTCTTATGAAATTTGTTTCATCTTAAATAACTTCATCGAGGCCACCATCGGAAAGCTCAGCAGCCAGCCGATCAGGCCGCTGTATACGCCCTCCGGAACGGCAATCCGCAGCATCGCCGTCCAAAAGGGAACGCTGCCGCCGGTCATGAGGATGGCCGCCGCATAGACCACTGCCGCCAAAACCGTACCGACCGCGATCGCGCCCATTGCGGCGATCCGCTTTGCACCGCTGAAAAAGTGCTGACCCAAAACACCGGCGCCAAAGCCAAGATACAGGCCGCAAAGGCTGCTGACGCCGATCAGCCGTCCGATTAAGATATCGTACACCAGACCAAACACGATGCCGCAAACGGCACCCTCGGTCTTGCCGCGATAGAGGCCGATCAGAACGATAAAGGCATAAAAGAGGTTCGGCGCAATGGAAAAGACGGCGATTCCGCTCCCCAAAGTCGGCTGCAAAACCGCAAGCAGGATCAGCCATAGGAGATAAAATAAAATCCGCATCAATCGCTCAGCTCCGATCCGTTCATACTCTTTGAGGCAGTTCCGCTGCCGCTGCCACTGCCATTGCTACTACTGCTACTGCCGCTGCTATTGTTACTGCCACTGCTGCTTCCGCCGTTACTGCCGCCGCTGCTGCTGCCGCTGCCCGTTCCCGTCTGTCCGCTGCTGCTCTTGCTGCCGCTGCTTTTTGCCGTATCGGCCGAGGATTTCGGCTTTGCGGTCGCCTCAGACTTCGTACTACTACTGCTGCTACTGCTATTGCTATTGCTGCTGCCCGACGTGCCGGACTTGCCGGCCGAAGAAGTGCTCTCGCTCCGATCCTCTGTACCGTCATCTTTTGACTTGGCATCATCCTCAGTGCCGGTCGCAGACGGTTCATCCCGTTTGATCTCTTCCGTAAAGCCGGTAAGTACACATACCTGCGACAGTTTTCCGATCGAGACGGCCGGCTGAACGGTCGCATATTTTGACATGTTGGTATGATCTTCTCCGATCTCCAGCACGGTGCCGATCAAAAGGCCCTTGGGATAGACGCCGCCCATGCCGGAGGTTTCGATATAGTCGCCGATTTTGATGTCGGTGTCACGCGCCAGATACCCGATCCGGCACAGTCCCTGCTGCAGCAGTGCGGTATCTCCCTCTACCACGCCCAAATCCTTGGAACGTTCAATCATGCTGCCCACGCCGCTGTCCGGGTCTAAAATCGTGATGATCTCCGCCCAGTTGCTGCCGACCTTATACACCTGGCCGATCAGCTCTTTATTGGCGGTCAGCACCGGCTGATTCTTCAAAATTCCGTCATTGCTCCCTTTGTTGATGGTAAAGCTGCTGTACCAGTTGGACGGATCCTTTGCGATCACCTGTGCCGCAACCAGATCCAGCTTGCTCTCGGTTTTCATCAGGTTCAGCATCGCGCGCAGCTCCTGGTTTTCCTGGGTCAGCCCCTCGGTATCGCGCACCTGTTTATCGAGCGCAACGTTCTCCTGTTTGAGCGCCTCGTTCTCGGCGCGCAGCGACTTCACGCTGCCAAAGTATGAAAAAATCCCCTGTATCCAGCCGCCAACGCCGCTCGCCGCCGTCTGCCCCGGCTCTGCCGCCGCGCCGACGGCTGGGCTGCATTTCACGAAGGAGCTTCTGGAAAAGCTGCAGGCACAGGGCGTGAACCTTGCCTATGTGACGCTTCATGTCGGGCTTGGCACGTTCCGCCCGGTGAAGGCGGAGGAAATCACAGACCATCATATGCACAGCGAGTTCTGCATGATGAGTGCCCAAACGGCGAAGCTTCTCAACGAAACGCATCAAAGCGGCCACCGCATCGTCTGCGTCGGCACAACGTCCTGCCGGACAGTCGAATCGCTCGTGGAGCCCGACGGCACGTTCCGTGAAAAATCCGCGTGGACGGAGATCTTCATCTACCCGGGCTATCAGTTCAAAGCGCTCGACGCGCTCATTACGAACTTCCACCTGCCGGAGAGCACGCTCGTTATGCTCGTCTCCGCGCTCGCAGGTCGCGAGAATATCCTGCATGCCTATCATGTGGCCGTGCAGGAAAAGTACCGTTTTTTCTCTTTTGGCGATGCGATGTTTATTGGAGTCGGGATATCCAAAAACGGCGACAATGGCAAAAAGTCAGCAATTTCAAGCGTTTCGGAGGATGCAACCGTACCGGATGGCGAGAATGACGAAACCGACCGGTAATGAAATGCACGTCCCGACTCCGCAACATCGAGGGTATGTGTATGAAATTGAGCAACTTTTTTCTGCATGAAAACTGAATAATCGCCGCATAACAGCGGATATAGAAGAAGCCCCGGCCGATGTGGTCGGGGCTTGTTTTATGTCTTGTATTTGAACCGGTGGGCTGTGCCGTTTCGGAAGGTGATGGCGGTGATCCGTCCGTCCGTTGCTTCGACCTCCTGCACGATGTTCAAAACGAAATCCCTGATTGCCGTTGGGTCGAGTGTGCGGACGAGCTTCTCATAGTCAACGCTGGCGTCCTCGATCAGCTTGTTGACCATGATGAAGTAGCTGGCTTTCTTCAGGAAGTCCGAGCTGTCCTCGCTGCTCGAAAGACCGGTTGCGGCCAGTTCTGCGATCCGCTTGTCTGTCTCCGCGAGCTGGCGTTCGATGTTGGTACGCTCAACGATGAAATCCTTCTCCGGCATCGCCTCGTCGTCGTACAAAAAGAGCGCGTTCAGACGAGAGAGCGCCGTCTCCAGCTTTCGTTTCCGCGCCTTCAGGTTGTCCATATCGCGTCCTTCACCGCTGGCCGATGTGAAAGCGTACTGCGGCCGATATTCGACTGCTTCGCCTGCCTCCGCGAACGAGGAGCGGAGCTGCTGAACTGCTTCGTGATTGACGCTCTCGACCGCCTTGAAGGTCTCACCGCGCAGCAATTTACGCTCCAGAACATCCGGCTGTATGTCTGCTGCGCTGTTGCGAGCCGCTCTGATGATGTTGGCGGCGTAGTTCAGGACGAAGGAGCCGACCGTGAGATCCGAGATGTACTTGTTGGTGCAGGTCGTTCCCTTGCGGCGACGACTGGCACAGGCGTACTGAGATGGACGGAAGCCATTCGCTCTGCGCTTATCTGCCGAAGCCGACATATTCGACCCGCAGATGCCGCACCGCATCAGACCGCTGAAGATGTGGGTATGCTTTCTGGCGTATGACTT
>URTH01000065.1 GCA_900550775.1 uncultured Eubacteriales bacterium
AAAAATCTCCCCTTCCGCCGTTGTCTATTCTTGATGATTCTTTCCTAAAGTCTCCAAAATCACACGCACCATATTGTTTGCATGGAGCGGTTTTGCAAGATGCGCATTCATACCAGCATTTCGGCATTCCTGCACATCCGTCTCATAGGTATTTGCGGTCAGTGCGATAATCGGTATGCGCTTGCTGCCCGGATTTTCGGCCGCTCGGATCGCACGTGTTGCCTCAATCCCGTTAAGGCGCGGCATCATCAGATCCATCAAAATAACATCAAATGTACCGGGTGCGAATTTCTTCCACAATTTTACGGCCTCTTCTCCGTCTTTGGCTCTTACAACAGAGGCACCGGCATTGGTTAAAATAAATTCCGCGATTTCCATATTGAGCGGATTATCTTCTGCCAGCAAAATGCTGATTCCGCAAAGTGCAGATTCCGGTTGACCGGCGGAGGCTGCCTCCTCTGCCTCTGCCGGTTTTACGCGGTCGGACGGCCCCTGATTTTCATCTTGTGCAATCGCAATGGGGAGCAAAATGGTAAAACAGCTGCCTTTTCCCTTTTCGCTCTCGACCTTGATTTCGCCGTGCATACTATCGACCATCTTCTTTACAATGGAAAGCCCCAGTCCGATCCCGTCATAATCGGGGCTCACACGCTGTTCCTCTCTGGCAAAGGGTTCAAACATATGCTCTTGAAACGCTTTGCTCATACCGACCCCATTGTCACGGCAGACAAAGCGAACCATCGATGCTCCGTCTTTGACACCGGTTTCCGTACAGGATACACAGATGGTTCCGCCCGGCTTTGTGTACTTTACCGCGTTACTTAAAACGTTTAACAAAATCTGCTTGACGCAAAGCTTACACCCGATCAGATTCGGATGCTGCGTCACGGTTTCCTCCGGCTTAAAATGGATCTCTTTCTCATCCGCCAGCACCTCAATGACAGAGTAAATTTCCGCAACGGATTCCGGCAGTGTAAACGGCGCCTCTTTTGCCGCAAAGTTCCCGGAGTCGAGTTTATTCATAGTCAAGACATCGTTTACCAATTCCAGCAGCAATGCAGACGCATCTGCCACCTTGTTCCGGCAGTATTCCTGCTTTTTGACATCGTCGGGGTAGGCCTTGCCGATTTCAAGCATACCGAAAATCGCGTTAATCGGCGTGCGGATATCATGGCTCATCCGCCGCAGAAATTCCGTCTTTGCCTGATTGGCCCTGACCGCCTCCGCGGTTGTCTTTTTCAGGCGTTCCTGGTATGCAAACTCTGTCTCCTTTTGCTCACTGATGTTTCTGACAACCACAACTGCGGAAAGTACATTGTTGTTTTTATCCCGCTCCTTCGGGATAATAATTTCACGCATCCAGTGGTTATCCGTTGTTTTATAAATGCATTCCACATAATCCTTGGATTTTAACCGTTCGCCAAGTGTGTCAAGATCCGCAAACGTATGATGCAAATCCCGGTATTCCGCATCGATGTGTTTTGTCAGCACCTTCTCGATGGCGTCACTTAACCGAATCTTTTTATGCTCCCATTTGGTATTTTGAATCTCTTCTGTCACACCGGGCGACGCCTTAATGACCTCAAATGTCTTTTCCTTTAAATCCAATAAAATATTGGTCTCATAAATCATGCTGATGGCACGAATCGTCTCAAACTGACTGTGCAGCGCGATTAAATACTTTTTTTCATTCTTGCTCCGGAAGATGTAAAAAAGCAGACAAAGCAGCGTATAAATAAACACGACATAAAAGACGCCCTTTGCCCGAAGCTGAAAAACTTCTTGCTCAGGGTAACATATGTAAATGTCATTATATCTATATTTTGATTTTCCGGCGTAGTATTTGCGGCCGTTATCCTCAATCTTTATAAACCCGTTCTTTGGTTCGGCCGCGTTGATTTTTTGGATCCATTCCACATCGGAAACCGGCTTTCCTTGCAGACTTTTGTCATTGGATCCCTGTACGGCATAGGCGTTTGTCACGGCGATGATACCGTTTCTGTCAACAATGTAGCCGTCGAGCAGGTTTTCGATCGAAACCTGGCTGAGCACCATAATCTCATAATCCTGATACCGATAGCAGCAGACAAGCCCCTTTTTGTCCAGTCTGGCAAGCACGGCTACATCGTAATACTTTCCCCCGATGCCCAATCGCTCCGCATAAATTTTAGCCGGGTAGTCGAGAATATCCGTCACAACCTTATCACTGAAAAGATGCTTTAGATCATGATACCCGACATCCACCTTGGAATACGAATATTCCTCATTCAGCGCCCCATCCAGCAGGATGACGCCGGAGATTCTCTGCTCCTTGGTATATTCCTTTAAAAAATCATAACCAAACTGCTGATAGCTCGTTTCTAAATCCCTGCTGATTTCTTCCGTCTGTTCGGTCAGCCGGATCAGACTTTTCACCTTGTCGGCGGCCACGACTTCCTCGTAGCTCATGCACTGATTTTGAATATGTTTGACCGTCTTTTGCATAGAAGTCTCGGTGTCTTTGATGTCTGCATTTCCGTAAAAAACAAAGGCGGCCGCGGCCAGAATTACACCGATTAAAACAGCTGTAAAAAGGTAACGGCTCCCACGAAACCGCCACTTAAAAAACGCCCTTTTCGCCACCGATCATTCTCCTTCCGTTGTAAGCTCTGCCATTGACTCCTCTGTCAGCATATTGCGATACCTCTCCACAATACGGTCAATGGTTCCGTCCTCTTTCATCTCCGCAAGGGCGGCGGACAGTGTCTCAACCACCGTACTGTCGTATTCTTTGGAAAACGCAACCCCAAGATCGGAAATCATCAGCGGCTGATTTAAGATCCGATAATGCTCCTTCGCGTTTTTGCAGTAACTCATCAGCAGCATCTCGTGTCCTGCACATGCATCGACATACCCCTTGCGCAACGCCGCAAAGGTTTCCTCCGGCTTAGTAAAACTGTATACCTGTCCGACGGCCGGGATTTCATCCGCCGTGTGTTCTAAAAACATTTTTTCGGGCTGGGTGGTTGCCTCTACCGCAACCTCTCTGCCCTCTAAATCAGAAAGCCGGTATATCTTACTGTCGGCACGCACCGCCACCACCTGCCGGCTGGTAAGATAGGGGCCGGCCCACTGATAAAGATCTTCCCTGCCGTTCATCGAAAAGCTTCCCCAGGCACAATCAATCTTACCCTGTGCCAGATCATTGTCCTTTTCGCTCCATTTGATTTTTATAAATTCGATCTCATAGCCAATCCGTCTGCCGGCCTCCTTTGCAATCTCCACATCGATACCGGCATAACCGCCCTGCTGATCCATGTAAACATAGGGCTCGTATTCGTCGCTGCCGGCGATCAGCTTTTTGACTGCCGGCTTTTCCTGATCCAAATTATTTTGCCGTGCGCAGCCGCACAGCGCAGTAAGCATGATAAGACTCAAAAAGAAAATCGTTATGCTTTTGAGTCCCGATTTTCTCGTTGGATTCATGAAAAGTTTCCTCCCGATCCTTTAGTTATTTTCATCATCCATATTCTTAATCAATTCATCCTGAATCTCACAAAGGCATTGCAGTAAAATAGGGTTAAAAGTGCCGCACTCCCCGTCTAAGATCATCTGCATCGCTTTTTCGTGCGAAAACGCCTCTTTATAGACGCGCTTGCTGATCAGTGCGTCATAAACATCGGCAAGCGATACCACCTGTGCGGAAATCGGAATCTCATCGCCGCGCAGCCCGTCCGGATAACCGCCGCCGTCATAGCGTTCGTGATGCCATCTGGATATTTCCATTGCGGTTTTGATCAGCGCCTCTTTGGTGTAAAGCTTTAAACCCTTCAGGATATTTTCACCGATGACGGTGTGAGTTTTCATTGTTTCAAATTCCTGCGGCGTCAGCTTTCCGGGTTTGTTTAAGATCTTTCTGGATATGCCGATTTTTCCGATGTCGTGCAATGCCGATGCCGTTGTGATTAAAGCGCGGTCCTCCCAGGTAAGCCGGTATTTTTCTCCCTTTGTAATCAGCCGCTCTAACAGCAGTTTGGTAATCGCGTTGATGTGCAATACGTGCATCCCGCTTTCGCCGTTTCTGAATTCGACAATCTGACTTAAAACATCGACCATCATGCGGTTGTTTTTCTCCCGTTCGGCGGCCTGACGCGTCAAAAGCGCGATAAGCCGTCTTTGCTTGGAGTACAGTTTTATGGTATTGTACACGCGCTGATACACGGTTTTGGCATCAAACGGTCTGCTGATATAGTCGGCAACACCCAACCCGTAGGCACGTTGAATATACGCGTCCGAGTCCGCGCCGGAAATCATCACGACCGGGATATCCTCTATCATATGTCCACGGTTCATCGCCGCCAAAACCTCAAAACCGTCCATTTTTGGCATGACAATGTCAAGAAGCACAAGCGATATACCGGTTCCGTATTCCTGGAGTATTTTCAGGCACTCCGCGCCGTTTTCCGCCTCCAGAATCCGAAATTCCCCGGACAGCATCTGAGAGAGCATGGCGCGGTTTAATGCGGAATCATCCACGATCAAAACCTGCTGCCGCAGCGATGACAACGCCGCGGCATCGGAGGATAGTCCATTTTCCGCCAGCGCCGTTTTTTCGGTAACGACCATATTCTTTTTGTTTTTTGCAAGGTACATCAGCTTGTCCGCCCGTAAAACTGCTTCTTCCACGGTCTCATCGTCTGCAAGCACGCCACCGATGCTGACCGAAATCCGCAGTCCCTGGTACCCCTCAACTCTTGCCAGATCAACTTCGTTTTGTATTTTGTGCAGCCGATCCTCAAAATGGTCTTCCGATATCTCAGGCAGGATCAGGACAAATTCATCACCGCCGTAACGAACCAAAATATCAGACGGCTCAATATGAGCCCGTATCGTATGCACAAGTGTTGTCAGCGCAAGATCACCGCCGCTGTGTCCAAACGTATCGTTGGTCAGTTTAAAGTCATCCAAATCAATAATGGCAACACCGGCCGAGATTTTAAGTTTTTTGATTTTCTCTTCAAAATATTTGCGGTTTCGCACGCCGGTTAAGGCGTCATTGTAGGTTTCCTTTTTAAAATGTTTAATCTGATCGTCGTATTCCTTGATGATATCGCTGACATCGATTTTTGCAACCGTGATAATCTCTTTTTCCGGGTCAAGATAACGGAAAATCAGCTTTTTATAAGACAGGCTTCCGTTTTTATCCACCATCGTGATGTAAATAATGTATTTATCGGTATTCACCAGCGCACGCTTTACATTGGCGAGCCGCATATTGTTGTAAAGCACCTCTACCTCGTCCGGCACTGCATTTCGTTTTAAAAATTCACGGATCATGATGTCATACTTAAAATCACAATCCACCGGCGAAATCTCCGGGTTTCGGTCGTGCAGCACATACTCCCCGGTTTTTTCCTCGATGTAAACGATGTTTTCAAACACATTTTCCGCAACACGGTAGAGCGCATTATCCTTGATCTCGTTATAAATATTGACACTGGATATCATAAGCAGCGTATCGCTCCAGCGGTCAATGACAACCTTGTGCCATTGCAGTTCGCCGTTCTGATCCCGAAATCTTAACTGAAATTCTGCGCTTTGTTCTTCCCCGGCGCAAAAATTACGCAGCGCCTCTTTACTGAGATACTCATCCCATTTTGCAAAGTCCACATGAAAAAGCTGGGTGTCTTTAAAATAATCCGTCAGTGCGTCCGCCTCGCACCAGCCGCCGTCGTATCGGTGCGCCAGCGAATCGTAGTAAATATATATCTTTTCATTTTTTAAACTGTATTCCCAGATAGAATCCGCATAATGTCTCGCCGTTTGAATCCATCGGTTTTCCTTTAAGCGTTTTACCGATAAATTTTCTTCCTTTTTTGTCATGGTATCGTCACCTCGAACGTATTATGAAACAAGCTCCGCCGCCGTGTCTTACGAAACCGTCCGTTTTTTCAAGACACTTCGCCCCAGTGAAAACATATAGCGAAACGCGTCGGTTTTCGCAAAAAGCAGGGTATTTGCCGCGAGCGGAAGCAGTGCAGAAACAAACGCGGCCGCCATAAACGCAAGATACGGATTGGACACAATGCCGCCGATCCTGCCGGCAAGTTCCTGCGTCACTATACATTCTATCACAGTTACGGCGAAAAACAATAGATTTTTTAATAAAATTTGATAAAAATGCATTTTTAAAAACCTGCGGTAAAAAAGAATCACCTTCAAAATAAACTGAATGACATAGGTTGCCGAGGTTCCAAGCAGAATACCGGCCATTCCGATGCGCTTTCCGAGCAGAAACGAAATCAAAAGGTTCATTCCCGATCCGATCAGAGAAATATATTTGTCATAGCGAAACAGTCCTGCCGCCGCGACAAAGTTCCATATCGGAATATCGACGGTTGACATGTACAAGTTAAAAATGCAGATAAAGACCGTCACACGATGGAGTAGCAGCCCCTCGCCGAAGGCAAGCGTAATAAAGGGATCGATCAGCCCGGTTAAGCAGCAGGCACAGAACGATGCCAGATAAAACATCAAAAACATCAGCCGGTTCAGCACGACATGAATATGTTTGGGCGGCTCGGTCGCTATCAGGTTGCCGACGCTGCCGCGCATGGCCGACGCCAGTTGTTTTAAGGTTGCCGTCAGGGTTCCGAGGATAATATTGTAGTTGGAATACAGTCCCGTCTGCACCGTACCGACAAATGCGTTGATTAAAATACTGTCGGTCGAAGTGGTAATCACTCCGGAAACCTTACCGATAAATATGTTTTTGACGTCCTTGGCAATCGCGATATTTTCCTCTTTGGGAAGTGATGCACAATGCTTTTTTAAATAGGGATACATCCGATCCACTTTTTGGGAAATCAACAAATTTTCAGCTACGGTGCTGACAATCAGCAAAACCAGATAGCAGGCAAGCTCACGGGTCAGTTTGAGCACGATAATCCCGGCAACGATAGTAAAAATCTTATAGCACAAATCAAAAATGGTGATGATATACTGTTTTTGATCGGCCGAGAGCATCGAGCGCTTATAGGTAAAAAGATAGGACGAGGTCGTCTGCAGCAAAAACAGAACAAAGATGATGCGGATATAACGCGCGGAATAATCGGTATCCGAGACAATGCGGTGCATGAACGGCAAAAGAGAAAGACCCAGCAAAAATATCACCGCCGCGATGATGCGGTAGATGTTTCGGTAGGTGTGCATCAGTCTCGCGATCTGTTTTTGATCGTTTGCCGCAATCGGCGCATACATATGATAGACAATGGCGGTGCCAATCCCCAATTCTGCAAGGGAAAGCATGGTAATCACACTGGTTAAAAGGGCGTTTAACCCAACGCCCTCCACGCCGATGGTATCAATCATGACCCTGCGCGAAAACAGGCTCAGGATACACACGATGACCTGCTGCAGGATTCCCCATATGGAATTTTTCAGTGTTGCCAAGCTGCGCATGTTATTTCATCCCCGTTGTTTTATTTTTGATCCGATCCGCAAGACAGCCCGTCTTTCCGTACAGACGGAGCAAAAACGGATGGCGGTAAAGCAAATCAAGTCTTAAAAATGCTTCTTGTTTTGCAAGTGCAACAATCAGCCGCCGCTCGCGCCATTCATAGGATTTTAGATCAAAGTCCCGCAAAAAGGACGAGAACGGTTCTGTATGAATCCACGAAAGAAAGTACCGCCTGCGCTCCGTACGGCGCTTTGGATTCTTTTTATGAAAGATGTTTAGTGCAAACATCGTCAGCATATAGTGAATCAGCTTATACTTCCGCCATGCGGTCATGACCGCGCCGTTGCCGTCAAACAATGAGCGCTGATTGTTTTGATCGCACCGCAAGCAATCGCGAATGATACCGTCCATATCCGCACTGTAACGGTTGGTTACGGAATCGGCGTTTTTGCGGTAAAAGTACAGAGGCTTTGGCAAATATCCAAGATTTTTGCAAACGTGATAGGCACGGGTATTAAACACCACATCCTGGGACTTTTTTAGCCCCTCTTCAAAAAGAAGCCGGTTTTCGTTTAAAAAATCCCGCCGGTATGCCTTGATGCATACCGAGGAGGGCGTACTGTCTTTCATATTCCACTGCTGCAAATTCGGCGGCTCGCCGGTAAGGCATACTCTGGAAAACCATGCTGCCGCCTCCGGTGCGATTGTCCAAGCCGCAGCGTGATCCGCCGAGATTTTGGGAATATCGGTTTCAAACCGCCGCCACTGAAACATAAGGATATCAAGATCTTTGGTATCGCCGGATAAAGTGCAGCAAAGGCAGGACGCATAGCCTTTGGGTACGGCATCGTCCCCGTCAATAAAGGTGATAAACCGCCCCTTGGCCGCGGCAATCATTTGGTTGCGCATGGCGCTGACGCCGCCGTTTTGCGTTCTGCGGATATAGCGGATCCTCGCATCGCGCTTTGCATAGCCGCGGCAGATGTCTGCAATGGGCGGCCGTGACGCGTCGTCACCGAGCAGGATTTCAACCTCTTCGGAAGAATCCGCGCATACGCTCTCGATACAGGCGCGCAAAAATTCTTCGCGGATATTGTAGATCGCAATGCAGATGCTAAGCTGCTTTTCTTGTTTTAAATCCGCCCCTTTTTCCACTTTAAAACGCTCCTTTTATACTTTTGAATCCGATGCCGCACACCGCCGTAAATCTTAAAAATCAGTCTGTAGATGCGGCAGCCCGGCACA
>URTH01000066.1 GCA_900550775.1 uncultured Eubacteriales bacterium
GCTCACAGATCTGGTAGGTCAGCTCACCGGGAGTCTTGACCTGAATGCCGTCCGCAAAGGTAGAAACGGCTTTCAGGGTCTGGTACTTATGCTCGTGCAGGCTGCGGTACATGCTGGGTGCACCCTCGGCCTGTACGCCATAGACCTTCACCTCCGGGCGCAGACTCTTGATGGCAAAGGCCACGCCGGAGATCAGGCCGCCGCCGCCCACCGGCACAACGACCGCATCCACATCCGGCAGCTGATCCAGAATTTCCAGACCAATGGTTCCCTGCCCCGCGATGACCTGCTCATCGTCATAGGGGTGGATAAAGGTCATGCCAGTCTCTTCCTGCAGCTCCACAGCCTTGTCGTGGGCATCATCGTAGGTGCCAGGCACCAGACACACCTCTGCGCCCAGATTCTTGGTGTTCTCCACCTTCATGATGGGGGCACCATCCGGCATACAGACGATGCTCTTGATGCCGCGGCGGGTAGCGGCCAGCGCCACGCCCTGTGCGTGGTTACCCGCCGAGCAGGCGATGACACCCTTGTCGCTTTCTTCCTTGGAGAGCTGGCTGATCTTATAGTAAGCGCCGCGCACCTTAAACGAGCCGGTCACCTGCAGATTTTCCGGTTTGAGATAGAGATTGGTTCCGCTGCAAAGTCCGGGAGACTTAATGAGCGCAGTGGGCCGAAGCACCTCTTTTAACACAAAAGAAGCATGATAAACCTTGTCCAGTGTAAGCATAATTTCTTCACTCCTTATGATAATATGAAACGCTGCAAAGCGCAGTGAACAAATATTATGATTTTGCCATCAGACGGCCTGTCCGCCGTTTGACCGCCTGCCACAGAAGGCACAGTAAGATGCTGCCTGCATATGCGATCAGCGCACGGTATGCATATCTTGTCATCAGATCCGTAATTTTCATCCGATGCATCCATTCGTTGGCGATAAAAATCACCAGGCAGTGCACCAGATAGATATCGTAGGTTGCACGATCCAGCGCGGACAGCGGCTTTAATGTGATTCTTCCGCCGTCGGTCAAAAGCTGTGCCAGCATATAAAAGAACAAAATCGCGCTGATGCAGTACAGCATATGGATCTGATCCATCAGCCAGGCCGGCAGCTCTGATGATGCCAGCGCCGCAACACCGGCGTTAAAAAATGCCGTCAGAAGATATAAAATCGTCAGCCCCAGCCAATGCTGCCGAAGCGCACGCTGAAATTCCTGATAATGCATGCCGATCACACAGCCTGCCGTCCAGTAAAACAAATACCGTAAAAACAACACATCCAGATGCGCGATCTCCCGTCCGGGCAGCAACAGCTTTGCAATATCCGTCAGCCCGGAGGAACAGATTCCGCTGATCATCAGCGTAACCAGCAGAAGCACCGTCGGACTGACGCGCCGGTAAATCAGCCTCCAAAGAGGCGCTAAAATGTAAAACTGAACGATGAGGACGACAAAATAAAACTGTGCCGAAAGATTACCCCAAAGGAGGTACTGACCCAAGTCATACCAGGAAAACCCCATTATGCCGCGGTAACAAAAATACAAATAGTAAACCGTCACCCAGAACACGTAGGGCAGCACCACATAAAACAGTCTGGAGAGATAAAATCTTCCGTAATGCACCTCCGGCTTTAAAAACAGCTTGACGCCGGAGAGCAGCAAAAAGCCCTGTACCACAAAGCCGGACAGACGCGACAAAATCCGCACGGCCTGGTAGGCCGTCCTGCCGTGATCCATCTGTGTGATGATTTCAGAGGAGCAATGGATAAAGATAACCAGCATACAAAACAAAACATTTAAAAGAACAATGTCCTGTTTCCGCTTGCTCTTTTCCCGTGTCATCGCGCTCCCCCCTTATCAAAGATTATACCAGATTCTCTTCGATTGTCAATCAAACGCAGCAGATTCTTACAAATTTCGTCATTTTGCATCCAGATAGGATTGAATCAGGGCAAGACTTCGTGCAGCAATTGCCTCCGCACGCTCCCTTTTATCCCGAATTCGATCCGGCAGTGCCTCCATAATGCCAAAGTTGACATTCATCGGCTGAAAATTGGTGACGCCCTCGTTGCTGATATAGGCGCCAAGCGCACCGATTGCCGTCTTGGCGTCAAAATGCGGCATCTTCTTTTGCAGCAGCGCCGATGCCGCGGACAGACCTGCAATCAGGCCGGAGGCTGCCGATTCCACATAGCCCTCCACCCCGGTAATCTGACCGGCAAAGAAAATCTTCGGCTGCGTTTTCATCTGATAATTGGCGTTTAGCAGTCCCGGCGCGTTTAAGTAGGTATTGCGGTGCATCACACCGTAGCGGTAAAACTCGGCGTGTTCCAGTCCCGGAATCATCGAAAACACTCTCTTTTGCTCCGGGAACTTAAGATGCGTCTGGAACCCCACGATGTTATACATGCTGCCGGCCGCGTTATCCTGGCGCAGCTGCACCACCGCATAGGGACGGGACTGATCGTGCGGATTGGTCAGTCCGACCGGCTTTAAGGGGCCGAACCGCATGGTGTCCTCGCCGCGGCTTGCCATGATTTCGATGGGCATACATCCCTCAAAAACCTTGGGATTCTCCACGCCCTCGTGCACCTGTGCCGCCTCGGCGGAAATCAGGGCGCGGTAAAACGCAAGGTATTCCTCCCGATTCATCGGGCAGTTGATATAGTCATCGCCGCCTTTTCCGTAACGGGCAGCGCGAAACGCCTTTTCCATGTTAATGCTCTCAAAGCTGACAATCGGCGCCGCCGCGTCAAAAAAGTGAAGATAACAAGACCCGGTCAGCGAGCGGATCGTCTCCGCCAGCGCATCGGATACCAGCGGCCCTGCCGCAATCACGGTAGTCTGCGCTGTGTCAACGGTCTTTACCTCTTCATGGCGCACCTCGATATTGGGATGGCTCGTGATTTTTTCTGTCACCAGAGCAGAAAACCCCTCGCGATCCACCGCCAGCGCACCCCCGGCCGGGACACGGGTTTGATCGGCGCAGGATAAAATCAGTGAATCCAGACGCCGCATCTCCTCCTTTAACAGGCCGACGGCGTTATGGATGCCGTCCGCGCGCAGAGAGTTGCTGCACACCAGTTCTGCAAACTGACTGCTCTTATGCGCCGGAGAGGATTTTTCCGGCTTCATTTCATACAGTGTGACCTTGACGCCCTGCTGCGCCGCCTGCCATGCGGCCTCGCAGCCGGCCAGCCCGGCACCGATAATATTAAGTTTCATACTGACTGTTCACCCTTTCCGTCCTACGTAAAACGGGATGCAGGTAACCTGCATCCCGCATGTTAGGATTTCTTCTCCGTTTTTTTCTTTGCCGCAGGCTTTCTGACATAGCCGCATTCCTCGTTAAAGCACTTATACGAAACCGGGCCGCGGCGTTTGAACGCCCGTACCTTCATCAATGTGCCGCCGCACTGCGGACATTTTTCGGCGGTCGGCTCGTCCCAGGAGATAAAGTCGCATTCCGGGCTGCGGTCACAGGTATAAAAGGTCGCACCCTTTTTCGATTTTCTCACGATCACCTTGCCGCCGCATTTCGGGCAGGGAACATCCAGTTCCTTGGTGATTGCCTTGGTGTTTCGGCACTCCGGGAATCCCGGACATGCCAAAAACTTTCCGAACCGGCCTTGCTTATAAACCATCATCCGTCCGCACTTTTCACAGGGAACGTCCGACACCTCGTCCTTGATTTCAATATTGCCGATTTTCTCCTCCGCCTCTTCCAGCGCGTGCGAAAACGGGCCGTAAAAGTCACGGATGATATCCTTCCAGCCGGCCTTGCCGTCTGCGACCGTCTCGATCTTATCTTCCATATTTGCGGTAAACTCGATATCCACGATATCCTTAAAGTTTTCCTTCATCAGATCTGTGACGATATACCCAAGCTCGGTCGGATAAAGGCTCTTGCCGTCCCTTGCCACATAACCTCTGGCTGAGGTAATCGTCGCAAGCGTCGGCGCGTAGGTACTCGGCCGTCCGATGCCGTCCTCCTCCATTGCCTTGACCAGTGATGCCTCGGTATAGCGTGCCGGCGGCTGTGTAAAGTGCTGTTCCGGCTCGATCTCTTTGAGCAAAAGCGTCTGTCCCTCCGTCAGGGTCGGGATCTTCTTCGCCTTTTCCTCTTCCTCGTCTTTTCCCTCCACATACAGAGTCATAAAGCCGGGGAATTTAATTTCCGAACCGTTGGCGCGTACCAGATAAGTGTCCGCATAGATATCCACCGCAACCGAATCCAGCACCGCGTCCGACATCTGGCTTGCCATAAAGCGCAGCCAGATCAGGCGGTAAAGCTTATATAAATCCGGCTTTAGCTTTTCCTTAAATTTTTCCGGCGTATTGGCACATACCGTCGGGCGGATCGCCTCATGCGCGTCCTGGGCGCTCTTTTTCGCCTTATACTGCTTGGGCGATTTCGGCACAAACGCCGCGCCGTACTGTTTCTCAATATATCCTCTGGCCTCCTGCTGTGCCACCGGCGAAATCCGCAGCGAGTCGGTTCTCATATAGGTAATGTAACCCATTTCATATAGCTGCTGCGCCGCAATCATGGTACGTCTTGAGGTAAAGTTCAGTTTTCGGGAGGCCTCCTGCTGCAGGGTACTCGTGGTAAACGGCGGTGCGCTGCGGCGCTTGGTCTCCTTGCGCAGCACCTTGCCGACCCGGTACTTCGCCGCTTTCAGCGCTTTTGTAACCGCCTCGGCGGCTGCCTCATCGGCAAGCGGCAGCTTTTTGCCGTCCGCCGTCCCGTAAAACTTTGCGATAAAGGGCAGCTTTCCCTTATCGTTGGTCAGCTTTAGCGAAATCGTCCAATATTCTTCCGGGTCAAACGCCTCAATCTCGCGTTCACGGTCTACAATCATCCGCACTACAACCGACTGCACACGGCCGGCGCTGAGCCCTTTTTTGACCTTTTTCCACAAAAGCGGACTGATCTGGTATCCCACAATACGGTCCAAAACACGTCTGGTCTGCTGTGCATCGACAAGATCCATATCAATGGGGCGCGCCTCTTTGACCGCCTCTTTCACCACGTCACGCGTCACCTCATTAAAGGTGATTCTGCAATCCTTGGACGGGTCAATGCCAAGCACATTGGCCAAATGCCAGGAAATGGCCTCTCCCTCGCGGTCAGGGTCCGTTGCGAGCAAAACCTGATCGGCATTCTTTGCCTTTTTCTTCAGCTTTGCAATCAGGTCGCCCTTTCCGCGTATCGTGATATATTTGGGTTCAAAGTCATGGGCGATATCGACACCCAGCTGACTTTTGGGAAGGTCACGCACATGCCCCATCGTTGCCTCGATGACATATCCGCTTCCCAGATATTTTTTCACGGAATCCACCTTGGTCGGGGACTCCACAATCACCAGTTTTTTCTTTTTGGTTTGGGTTTTTACAGCCTTTTTCTCGGCCATTTCATCATCCTCCCAACTTTCCCTATCCATTCGGCATACGGGTGCTGTCCCCGATATGTCCTGTAATTCCAAGCTGATACTGTCCGCCCGCATGGGGGATCACAGCCTTTTTCATCTGTAATATAATCAGCATACTGCTCAGTATGCCGGAATCTATCCGGCAAAAATCAGCGATTTCATCATATTCCGCCATGCCGCCCTTTTGGAACAGAAAGCGCAGAATGTTCTTCTCTTCTTCCTGGACGGAATGTGCGTTCATCCACTGTTCCAGATCTTCGGCCGATAACGCCTTTTCTTTGGGCGGCGGCTGTTTTTGATTCTCTCTCGGTTTTGCCCAGCTTACCGGCTTTTGATTCTTTTTGATGCCGCCAATGACCGGCTTTTTCTTCTGCGCAGCCCCGTATGCCAGTTTTTCCGGATAGAGAGAAAGATATTCCTCTACGATATCCATGGCATCGGTCAGGGGCTTGCAGCCGTCCGCAATCAAATCATTGGGCAAGTGCGACATGGGATTGAGCGGATTGCCCGGCACCGCAAAGATATCACGGTTATTTTCCTGCGCAAGCCGCGCCGTCATCGAGGTACCGCTCTCCCTCTCGCCTTCTACAACGGCAACGCCGGCGCTGAGACCGACGATGATGCGGTTACGCTGGCGGTAATAGTACGGCTTTCCCACCTGGCCGGGCGGCCGCTCCGAAACAATGCATCCGTGGGTCTTGATATGCGTATAAAGCTCTGCATTTTCTTTCGGATAAATGACGTCCACGCCGCCGGCAAGCACCGCAACGGTATTTCCGCCTGCCTCCAGCGCGCCCCAATGGGCGGCTGCGTCCATTCCCTTTGCCATACCGCTGATCACCAAAACGCCGTTTGCGGCCAGGTCATGACCCAAAATTCCGGCAAAGCGTTCCCCTTCGCCGGTTCCTCTGCGCGTTCCGACTACGGCAACACCCAGCATTTGATTAAAGTCCGGCATCTCGCCGAGAACATATAAAATCTGCGGCGGTGCATACACCTCTTTTAAGCATGCCGGATAGTCCGGATCATCGATGGACAAAACACGGATTCCGCTTTTCTCGCACTGTTCCAATATGCGTTTGGCACTGTCCAGCTTTGTGCTGAGACGAATCCGCTGACCCAGCTTTAATTTCCCGGCATGCGGAGACCGAAACAAGTCCGCACGGTAAATCTCCTCCGGTGTGCCGATGGTATCCAAAAGGCGCTTTACCTGCATGGGCTCATGATCGCAGCATGCGTTGAGCCAAATCCGATAAAGCAGCTGTTTTTCATCCTGCACCGCAACCGTCTCCCTTTCCTGGGTCTGCCCCGCAAGGCGTCCGCCCTGCTTTGTCTGCCGAAAACAAACTCTGATCCTTTTTGCTGTATCTTCAATGTATTAAATCGTATTGTGTCTGATTTGGTACATGGCAATTCCGGCAGCAACCGCCGCATTTAAAGATTCCACCTTGCCCTGCATCGGAATCCGAACCCTTTGATCGGCACGGGACAGTATCTCCTCCGATACGCCGGCCGCCTCACTGCCAATGACTAAAATCTGTTTTTCTGTCCGCGTTGCCGCACCGAGCGGAACCGAGTCGCCAAGTGCCGTGGCCGTCACGAAAAATCCCTGCTTTTGGTAATCAAAAAGCGCAGCTCTCTCCACCCCGGTTTTGCAGCTGACGCGGAACACCGACCCCATGGTGGCACGCACCACTTTGGGATTATACAGATCGGCACAGCCGCACAGCAGCCACACGCAATCCACGCCGGCCGCCTCGGCCGTACGGATCATCGTCCCCAAATTTCCGGGTTCCGACACGCCGTCCAACGCCAAAATAAACGATTCCTTTTCTGCAAAATCAGGCTGATTTTGCGGCATTTTTAAAAGTACGCCCACGCCCTGCGGCGTTTCGGTATCACAAATGCCTGCAAAAAGATGATCCTTGACAGTGTATACCAACTCATCGTCAATGTCAATCTTTTTTACGAAATCTTCGTGTTTTTTTGCAAATTCCTCCGCGATCAGCACCGCTCTGATCTGCTCTTTCGCGTCCCGGAGCGCCTCGCTCACCATGCGGACACCCTCCGCAAAGTACAGACCCTCCGCATAGCGGTTTTTCTTTTTCTGAAGCGATCGCGCCAGCTTCAGCACTTTATTATCACGGCTGCAAATGGTAATCATTACGCCACCTTCTATATCTCACATTACAAATTTTTTGGCAATTCCGCGCTGCTGTATGAACTTTAAAAGCACGTAGCACACCACAGACTGCACCGGCAAAAGCAGCAGGTTCTTTAAAATTCTGGCCGGCAGAATGCCGATAAAACCGCTTCCGGCGGTCGGCGCCAGCGCAATGGAATTGAGCAAAATATTCCCGACCAGAATCACCAGCAGCTTTGCGCAAAAGACGCGCCAAAAAGTAATCGGCTTTTGATATAAAACCATGCCGTAGAGCATGCCGCTGATACCGACCGCCAGCGTATAGGCCGGAAGATAGGCGCCCGTGGGGTTTAATATCATAGAAACCGTATCCTGTAAAATTGCCGTCATGCAGGCCGTAAGAGGGCCAAACAGCATGGCAACAATCGGCTGGGTCACAAAGCCGAATCCGATGCGCAGATAAGCGCTGAGGCGTATGGAAAAGTACCCCAGAATGATATTAACTGCCATCATCAGCGCGCAAGTTGCCAGCACTCTGGGCGAGCGCACCTGCCGGCGAAAGCTTCTGCCGCTATGTAACACGTGATACCACGCAAGGGCGGCAAACACGACGGCAACCACCGCAAGGCTGATCCACATATGGGACAGGCAGGCAAACACCCGGCTCAGCGGATCAAGCAAATCCTTCAGCCGCAGCTTTTCGGAATCCAAAAAACGATCAAAACTTTCTTGCATATAAAATACCTCCTTAGATTCACTGCTAGCACAGCCAAAGAGGTATCATTATCTGTCTAACAGCGGGATGCGGCATCCATATCGCGACGTTTCGTACTTCGTCCGGCTATCAACTCCCTGTATAGCCGGCACTGCCAGTCACAGACCGTGACTAACGCATGAATGCCTACTCTGTATTTTTCTTAAATTCTGTCTTTGTTCTCAGGCGCACGGAGATTGACAATATGGTTTTGTTTCCGCGCGTCTAGCCGAAAGGGAGTAATCTAAACTCCGATTCCGGGAGGCGGATTTCCGCTTTCGCTGCGCCCAAT
>URTH01000067.1 GCA_900550775.1 uncultured Eubacteriales bacterium
GGGAACCGCCGCCATGTTGGTCAAAGAGATAATTTGATTTGTGAACTCTACCGTATAATCGGTGTTCGCACGTAATTCCTCTGTGAATACAACCTTTAATTCATTTTCCGCACTGCCTTTTTCAACCCGATATGAAGCCGAGGGCGTAACCGTTACGGCGTTGTCTGTAAGTGCCGCAAAGTCAATCAGGTTATTAAACACTGCCGTGATGGCAAAATCCTTAACCGAAACATTGGCTGCGCCATCCTCCGGCGTTGTTCGCGTGATCTGGAATGCCGGCATGGTTTTTACCGTACGGAACGTAATGTTTTCTCCGTCAGCAACCGAAAAGCCTGCCAGAGTCTTAAATCCGTCCAAAAATGTGATGGTATATGCGGTATCCAGCTGCAAAGTATCCAGCGCAATCCTGATGCTGTCACTGCTGCTTGCACTGCCCGGCGTTACTGTGAAAGAAACAGCGGGGCTGATCTGAATATTTTCGGTCTTTACGGTTGTTTTATCGATATACTTATCAAAAAGGACTTCGATCTCAGTTCCGATCAGACCGACCTCCTCGCCGGATTCTAAGGAAGTTGAAACAATCGATGCCTCGCCGTCATCCAGACGGGAATCCTTCTGCCATGAAAGGATCGGATAACCGTTATTTGCCGCTGCGGTGTCCGCCGTGTATGCAGAACCCAAATCCGCAGCCATGTCTTTCAGCTGATCTGCCGTGATCCGCTCACCGGCATAGCATTCCTGCGGCCAGTGAGGACTGTCCACGTAATACGAATTTACGACCTTGGACTTTAACCCTTCCTCCTTGCAGCGCGCGAGCAGGGTATTGGAATAACAGTTTTCAACCTGTGCCACAGCGTGAATACCGCCGATCAGGCCGCCGTCTTCGTCAACCTCGCCGTCTTCCATCGCACAGCCGATTGCATAACAATTTTTAACATTGATGCCGCTGCCGTCAACCAAGCCGATCAAACCGCCGCCGCGCTTTGCATAGCCATAAGTAGTGGTTGCGTCAATGGTTATATTTTTTGCATAGCAGCTTTCCACCGTTGCGTTTTCGGCTGCCTCGCCGATTAAGCCGCCAATGGCGTGCGTCCAGTTAGCTGCCGTTCCGGCTCCGTTCTCTACGCCGACATTTTTGATTTGTGCACTGCCGGCAACAGCACCGAAGATACCGTAAGGCAGTTCATCGGTGATTGAAAGCGTAAAATCTTTAATCACATGTCCCTGACCGTCAAAGGTGCCGCGAAACGGATGTCCCTTGACGCCAATATTGGCGCTCCACAGCATGTTATCTAAACTGATATCGTTATCGAGATAATATACTTTTCCGGCGCCGCCCTGTGCGTCCGATTGAATATCACTTGCCATTTGTATGAGATCCTGTGCGGATGTAATATGGATTTCGCTTTCATCAAAAAGGGAAACCGTGTCCGCGGCAACCGTAAAAGATATTGAGCTTATCATCATACATGCTGCCAGTAATATACTAAAGAATTTTTTCATATTTCCTCCCATAATCTCTGTGTCTTACCGTCGGATTATTGGTCTCTTCCGGGAGAGGTTTTGCCCTCCCGGAAGAAAACGATATCTAGTTTGCTTTTACAAACACGCCGATCGGCAAACCGATTGCCTTTACCTGACCTGCAACGAAGTCCGCAATCCAGTTTGCACCGTCATCATTAAAGTGCAGCTGGTCTGCAACAAAAATGTTCATTGCCTTTGTCGCGGTAAATCCTTTTTCTTTCAGCAGATCGAGCGAGTAACGGTTTAAGTCAATGACCGGGATATCCTTTGCCTTTGCAAAGTCTCTCAAATCATCCGGGTATCCGTACAAGTAAGAATTTACCTTGTAGGTGCCGTCACCGAGTTTTTCATCGGTTGCGGCAGAAAGCCGTTCCGGCGGCGTTACGATCACCGCAGTTGCACCCTTTTCACGGATTGCATTTACCATCTGTCCCATGAGATAGTTGAAATATTCTCTGCTCAGGCCGCTGATTAAGCCCTCTGCTTCAAACCAGCTATCGTTGGTTCCAAGCTGGATAAAGACATAATCACCGCTCTTAATCTTACCCATCAGGGTTTCAAATCTGCCGTCCTCTACAAACTCTTTTGCGGTCATTCCGCTTCTTGCCAGCGAATTGTCGATCGTGACATTTTCGGCATTGAACTTTGCACCGATCATCTGTCCCCAACCTTTAATCTCGCTGGAAGCGTCATAGGTCTGGCACAAGGAATCGCCAATGGTATGAATGGTTGTCTTGTGATTGCTTTCATCGTTTTGATACGACTGCTTCACCTGGCTCATCGGCTTTAAGGAGCCGTTCGCAAGCGCGTAAAGCTTTAACGTATCTGCGCCGTTTACATCCATATCCACCAGAATGTCGCTGCCGTCAATATCAAAGTACGAAACAGCGGTCAAAACATCGTTCTTATAGAGTGCAACAACCAGCTTACCGTCCTCTATGGCGTTCTTCTTCACCGTAACCGTGCCAACCTTTGCTGCATTTTCCATGCCGTAAACGCGGTTTCCTTCTGCGTCTACAAGTCCCAGGTTCTGAATATCAAACGGATTCTTTTCCCGAACCTTTAAGTCGTACGTCTTTTCAATCTTATCGTCTGCAAACTCAATCGTGCTTGTGATCGTGATCGGCTGAACGTCATATCCGACCGGAATGTTGTCATAAATGAGCGTACCGTCCTGATCGAAGCAGTCATACGTAGACTTACGGTGTACTTCCAGTCCATCGTCAATGGCGCTGAAGGGATCTAAGCGATCGACAACGTCAACAAACTGCTTGGACTGGATTTGTCCAACAAGCGCCGTCTTTTCAAATTCTTTATCTACTGCAAGAACCTCAACATCGTCAAGATAAATGTCAGCACCTGCGCCGATTGTTAAGGTAACGTCTCCGTCCGCAGCAGCTTTTGCGTAGACAACCTTGTTTTCCCACTTGTTTTGTACCGTCTTGTTTTCCAGCTTTTCGGTCAGATCCTGATCGCCAAGCTTAAAGGTGAGCGCCGCATTGTTTGCCGAATCGGAAACCGTGCGTGCCGCAAAGGAAATCCGGTAATAGCGATCCTTTGTGAGCGATACCCGGAAAGTATCGGCTGCATTTGCATTGACCTTCTTCACAAGCGAGTTTCTGCCGCTGTCCTTGCCGGAGACTGCCGCACTGTTTAAATTCATGCTGCCGTCCGCAACCAGGTTCACATAGTTACCGCTGCTTTGTACCCATTTTAGGTTCGGCATATTGCCTGCCGGTACATAATGTCTGTCAAAGCCATAGCCAAGCTTGGAAAGATCGGTCTGACGATAACCGTAGTCATAGCCTGACGGCCATTCGGTCGGAGAGCCGGCATGGTAAGAATTTACCAGCGTCAGCCAATTCTTATATCTTCCGATATAGGTGTCAGCAAGACAACTCTCCACCTGTGCAAAGTTATCCGCCATACCAAAGAGTCCGCCTTCGTTATTAACAATCGGACTTTTCGTATATGTTTCAATGAACTTTTTGGAGTAACAATCTCTGATTTCGACGCCTTCACCGTTGACATAGCCAAACATTCCGCCGCCGCATTCTATTTCACCCTGTCCGCCTTCACGTGCGAAAGTCGCGGAATATTCAATATTATTTACATAGCATGCCGTAACCGCCGCGTTATCAATCAGGTCACCGGCCAAAGCACCGCAGTGCGATTTCCAGCTTACATTATTAGAAAGTATCGCCTTTACGCTCTCAATTCCGAGATGGTGAACATGCGCATTTCCTCCGATATAACTGAACAGTCCATAAACCTCGTCGCCGGTAATGTTTAGCGTAAAATTCCGGACAACGTGACCGTTTCCGTTAAAATCACCCTTGAACGGATTACTCTTGGTACCGATATAGGACGTCCATGCTACGCCGCCCATATCGATATCATTCATCAGCTTAAAGTAGAGACCCTCGGTACTGCTCAGCATCGACATTGCAAAAAGCTGCGTGACCGTTTCGATCTGGTACGGATCCTCTGCCGTGCCGACTCCCTTTTCAAATTCAGGCTTTGACACCTGCTGCCAAACCAGCATCGGATAGCCTTGATTCGTAAGATCGCCGGCCTGGAATGAGGAACCAAGATCAGCCGCCTTATCTTTGAGTGCGTCCGCCGTGATTCGATCACCCGAATAACAACCGTAAAACTCTCCCGTATGGTTTCCTGTGCTTGTGCATGCAAACGGCCATGGCGGCGATGCAACATAGTAAGAGTTTGTAACTTTAGCACAGTTATTTGCCATGCAACGAACCAGTGTCGTGTTGCTGTAACAGTTTCGGATCGCGGTCATCGTGTCAACTCGTCCGACAAGCCCCGCGTCATAGTCTACCTCTGCCTGGTCAAGGATTGTTCCGACACTATAACAGTTCTCTACCACAACGCCGTCACCGTTTGCATAGCCGGCAATTCCGGCCGCAGCACGGATCGGACCTGCGATTCCGCCGCTGGTATCATAGCCCAGCTTAAAGCTGATATTTCTGGAATAACACTCGTTGACCCTTGCGCTTCCCAAAAGTTCACCGACAATACCGCCCATCTTGGTTTGGTAAGCGTTTTTGTTTGTCATGGTAAAGCTTGCGTTTTCAACGCCAAGGTTATGGATATAAGCGTCACCGCCGGCGTATGCAAAGATGCCGGCATTGAGACCGCCGTTTGTCACGGTGTAATTTTTAATGACATGACCGTTACCGTCAAAATCACCGCCAAACGGCGCCGTTTCCGTTCCGATATAGGTTGCCCACTCATTATGATCCAGGTCGATATCGTTTTCTAAGCGATAATATTTTCCTGTCGTATCATTCTGTGCGGCAACCGCACCCAAAGCGTCCGGCCCATCAATCAGATACGGATCTTCCTCGCTGCCGGTTCCCTTTAGCTCGTTTGATACCGTCTGCCAGGTAAATGCCGAACCGGGTTCCAGGATAATGCGCAAATGGGGATAACGCTCTTTCAATCCGCGGAGCAGGCGAATCAGATGCTCCACATCGTAGTCCTTACGGGTCATCAAATGCCCGCCACCCAGATTCAGCCACTTTATTTGCGGAAACCAGCGGGAGAACTTCGCCTCCAGATGCTCCAGCGTACGTTCCAGCTCGTACGAGGACGACTCGCAATGGCAGTGGCAGTGAAACCCGTCGATGCCTTGCGGCAGCACATCGGGAAGCTGTTCGGCCATTACACCGAAACGGGTGCCGGGAGCACAAGGGTTATACAGTTCCGTTTCCACTTCCGAATACTCCGGATTGACGCGTATGCCGCAGGATATATCCTGCCCGGCCGCCTGAATCATGGGATAAAAACGCCGGAACTGAGCCAGCGAATTGAATGTGATGTGACTGCTGCATCGCATGATTTCCGGAAAGTCGGCTTCCGTATATGCCGGAGAGTATGTATGCGCCCTGCTGCCGAATTCCTCCAACGCCAGGCGTGCCTCGTATACGGAGCTTGCCGTAGAATGCTCCACATACTCACGGAATATGGGAAACGAGCGCCACATGGCAAAGGACTTGAAAGCAAGGATAATCTCTACACCAGCCCGGTCGGCAACACTCTTTATCAATGTGAGGTTCTTCCTCAACAGTTCTTCCTCCATGATATAACAGGGAGAAGGGAAAAGGTCGAAATCTTTATCTGTCATTTTTCTTGTTATATAAACTTTTAAAGTAAAAACCGGATCTATCCTATCACTTTGAAACGCGCAAAACGCAGAAGAAGTTGCTTGTCGCCCGCATTTTTAAAACGGATGGTGGCTTTTGCGTTGTCGCCCTCACCTTCCACTTTCAGCACTTCGCCCAGGCCGAAACGTTCGTGTTCGATAAACTGCCCCGGCAGCACAGCGTTCCCGCCTGCGGCTGCTGACGAATGGGAAGCGGCAGAAGCTGTTCCCATGGAAGGCGTCACCCGCTTTAAGTTGCGGGGAACGGTCGGGGCAATGATTTCCTGCCGGGGACGAGCTCCTCCATCACGTTTTCCATACATGGCGGAAACGAAATTCTCTCTGTTCTCCCTGCGGAAAGATGCGGCATGCTCATCTACCTTGCGCACCAATCCGGCATCTTGCGGCAGCTTAAGGAAGCGCACATCTATATCTTTCAAAAAGCGGCTGGGATTTCCAAACTCCATCTTCCCGTAACGGTAACGGCTTTTGGCATAAGTAAGGAAACAATGGTCTTCCGCACGGGTGATGGCTACGTAGAACAAACGGCGCTCCTCTTCCAACGCCCTGGGAGAGTCGCCCGCCATACCGCTCGGAAACAGGTTTTCTTCCATGCCCACCACAAAGACATTTTTAAACTCCAGCCCCTTGGCGGAGTGCACGGTCATCAACGTTATCTTTTCGTCGTCTCCGTCCTTGTCCGAATCCTGGTCGGTAAGCAGGGACACTTCCGAAAGGAAATCACTCAGCGTGGTATTGGCATTCCCCTCTTCCAGCCGTTGTGCACAAAAGTCGCTCATACCGTTTGCAAGCTCTTCGATATTCTCCTTGCGGCTGAGGTTCTCGGGCGAGTTGTCCTGGCAGACATCAGCGATAATGCCCGACTGACGGATTATCTCCGTACCAAGCTCGTAAGCGTTCTTTTCGGCAACGCTCTCGATAAAGCCGGCTATCAAACAGCGAAAATCCTGCAACTTGCCCGCCGTTCCTTTATTGATGTTCACCCCGTAGGTCAGCGGTTCGCAGAGCACGGTCCACAGGCTTACATTGTGGCTGGTGGCGGCAGCCGTGATTTTATTTACGGTAGTGTCGCCTATCCCGCGTGCCGGGTAGTTGATGATACGCTTGAAGGCTTCTTCATCATTCGGATTGACCGTGAGACGGAAGTAGGCGATTACATCTTTTATTTCCTTGCGCTGATAGAAAGACAGCCCGCCGTAAATGCGATACGGCATGCTGCGCTTGCGCATGGCTTCCTCAAAGACACGGCTCTGCGCGTTGGTGCGATAGAGTATGGCAAAATCGGAATAGGCGTAATTCTCCTGCCGGCGCAGTTCGGCTATCTTGTTGATTACAATATCGCCCTCCTCCACATCGCTGTATGCCTGATACACTCCGATGGGCTCTCCCTTATCCTTCTCCGAAAAGACCTCCTTGCGAATTCGCCGCTGGTTCTTCTCTATCAGGCTGTTGGCGGCAGAAACGATGGTTTGGGTGGAGCGGTAGTTCTGTTCCAGCTTAAAGACCTTCGTATCCGGATATACCTTTGTGAAATTAAGTATGTTATCAATGTCCGCTCCCCGGAAGGAGTAGATGCTTTGCGCGTCATCGCCCACCACACAAATATGTTGTTTTTCTCTATCTTTCATTAATTGACACAATATGCAGTGCTGCGCATAATTTGTGTCTTGATACTCATCAACAAGGACATAACGAAATAGCTCCTGATACCTTGCCAACACTTCAGGATGGATATGAAATAACAAAAAAGTATAGAAAAGCAAATCATCAAAGTCCATTGCATCAGCCTGCCTGCAGCGCTCCCAATAACGAACATAAATATCACGAATAGCAGGCATTTTAGCAAGGCAATCACTCTCATAAGCCTCTTTATTTTTAGCATAATCTACTGGAGTATTCAAATAATTTTTGGCATTGGATATACGAGATAGTACAGTACTGGGTTTATATTGTTTATCATTCAATCCCAACTCTTTAATAATAGAATGTATCAAACTCCTGCTATCCGTAGTATCATAAATTGTATAGTTACGAGTAAAACCTAAAATATTCGCTTCACGCCGGAGAATACGAGAGAAAATTGAATGAAAAGTCCCCATCCAGATATAATATGACCACGGATAACCTATATCACGATTTACACGTTCTATAATTTCTTTTGCTGCCTTATTTGTAAAAGTCAACGCAAGGATATTACGTGCATCATATTTTTTCTCTCTAATCAGATAAGCTATTTTGTAGGTCAGCACACGGGTTTTTCCCGAACCGGCGCCGGCTATCACCAGTGACGGGCCGTCGTTGTAGAGCACCGCAGCACGCTGTCCCTCATTCAGTTCTTGTATGTAATCGGACATATTCCTAATAATCTAACGGGTAAAGTTCGGGTGCAAAGATAGTGAAAGGCGAGAGCAAAGGCAAGTGAAAACGCAGTTTTCAAACTTGACTATGCCGGGCCGCATCCTATCTTATCAAAAGATAGTGAAAGGTTCGGACACCTGCGAACAATTCCACAGGTTATCGCGTTAGTATAGTAAAGTTTCAAAACTAAATACATTGAACTTATGAATACGTTATTAATGTCTTTAACAATAATGATTATGACACATGAAATGCCTAAACTTCCTTACGCACACAACGCGCTGGAACCTGTAATCAGTCAGCAAACAATAGATTACCATTACGGTAAACACCTGCAAACGTACGTAAACAACCTGAACAACCTTGTTCCAGGCACGGAGTATGAAAACAAAGACCTGGTTACTATCGTAGCCACCGCACCCGACGGCGCCGTATTCAACAATGCCGGACAAGTGCTGAACCGGCAGGACAGGCTGTCGGGTATGACATTCTTGTGGATTTTG
>URTH01000068.1 GCA_900550775.1 uncultured Eubacteriales bacterium
TTTGATTGGACCGCCCGGATCGGGTAAAACCATGCTGGCGCAGCGCATCCCCTCCATCTTGCCGAATCTCAGCTTTGCTGAGGCGTTGGAGGTCACCAAGGTGCACAGTATCGCCGGCAAGCTGAAAAAGGACGAGCCGATGGTGCTGTGCCGTCCCTTCCGCAGTCCGCACCACACGGTGTCGGCGGTGGGGCTGACGGGCGGCGGCAGCAATCCCAAACCCGGCGAGGTCAGTCTGGCGCATCACGGCGTTTTGTTTTTGGACGAACTGCCGGAGTTTCGGAAAGAGGCGTTGGAGATTCTGCGCCAGCCGCTGGAGGACGGCACGGTGACGATCACCCGTGCAAACGGCAGTTATTCGTACCCCTGCAATGTGATGCTGGTTGCGTCGATGAACCCGTGTCCCTGCGGCTATTATGGCGACAAAACCCATGAGTGCAGCTGCACGCCGGCGCAGATTCAGCGATATTTGGGAAAGGTCAGCGGCCCTTTGCTTGATCGGATTGATTTACATATTGAGGTGCCGGCCGTAGCGTATGAAGAGCTGGAGCAGAAACAGGAGACCGGCGAATCATCGGCAGAAATTAAGGAGCGGGTGGATCGCGCCAGAGAGATTCAGATGGCACGCTACCGCGGCAGCGGTATTTACTCCAATTCGCAGCTGACGCCGGGACTGATGGAGGAATTTTGCAGCTTAGAGCCGGCCGCTGCAGAGCTGCTCAGACAGGCGTTTGAAAACCTGGGGCTCAGCGCCAGGGCGCACAACCGGATTTTAAAGGTCGCAAGAACCATTGCGGATCTTTCCGGCAGCAAGGATATCGAGCCGATGCATCTGGCCGAGGCGATCCAATATCGGTCACTGGATCGAAAATTTTGGGCATAAGGAATTTCTGACATAAATTTTTAACATAAACTTGTAGGTTTTAATCAGGAGGAAAACACATGCGACTGCATATTGTTTTAGTGGAGCCGGAGATTCCGGCCAATACCGGGAACATTTCCAGAACCTGTTCGGTCATCGGTGCGCCGCTGCATCTGGTGCATCCCTTGGGCTTTGACATCAGTGAAAAGCAGGTGCGCCGCGCGGGATTGGATTACTGGGATGAGCTTGAGCTGCACGAATACCAAAGCTTTGATGAGGTGCGTGCGGCCTACCCGGACGGAGTGTTTTATTACTGCACAACCAAGGGCGCACATACTTACAGCGAGGAGGATTATACCAAAGTACAGGGTGATCTCTTTTTCGTGTTCGGCAAGGAGACAAAGGGCTTGCCGGAACCGCTCCTTCGGGAGAACCGGGCAAACTGCATCCGCATTCCCATGCGGGAGAACAAGCGGTCGCTCAATTTGTCCAACTCGGTGGCCGTGATTGCCTATGAGGCGCTGCGGCAGTTTGATTTTGAAAATTTGAAAAAAGAAGGTGTTTTACTGTGATAAGAATTATGGCCGATACGGCGGCGGATATTCCGAAGGAATTGGCGGAACAATATGATATTGAGATCCTGCCGTTTATGATATTTTTAGGAGAAAAGAGCGTGCTGGCGGATAAGGAGCTTGCGCCGGAGACATTTTATACCATGCTGGAGGAGAGCGGATGCATTCCGACCACCAGCCAGGTCAGCCCCGATGAGGTGGAAAAGCGTTACCGCCGCCTGGGTGAAAACGGCGACAGCATCATTCATATTACCATGTCGGCAAACGGCAGCGGCATTTATAATACCTCCTGTCTTGTGGCAAGCCAGTTAAAGGAGGAGGGTTTTGACATTACGGTCATTGATTCTACCATGTTTGCCTATGCGATCGGCTATGCGGTGGTAGAGGCTGCCAAAATGGCAAAGGCCGGGTGCAGCAAGGAAGAAATCATTGCTTATGTCACCGAGGTATATCATCGCGATACCGCCTATTTTGTGGTGGACGATCTGACGTTTTTGAAAAAGGGCGGCAGAATCAAGGCGACCACCATGGCAATCAGCACGATTTTGGATATCAAGCCGATTTTAAATATCAACAGCGGCCTGGTGGAGGCGTATCAAAAGGTGCGCGGCTTAAAGCGCGCCATGGCAAAGCTTGCATCATATGCCGCAGAGCGGATGGAAAACCCGGAAGAGAATGAAGTGATCCTGCTGCATTCCAACGCGCCGGACAAGGTGGAGATTTTGAAAAAAATGGTCGAAGAGACCGTGCACCCCAAAAGCATTTGGGTCGGCAAGATCGGGCCGATCATTACCAGCCATGCCGGCGAGGGGCTGATGGGAATTTATTTTAAGCACAAAAAGCCCTATGAGAGCTACGAGAAAAACTAAAAGGCGGTGGTACTGTGTTTTTAGAGCGGGATGAGATGAAGTTTGCCGTCCTTTATACGCTAAAGCGGTATGTAGAGCCGGCCAGCATGGGTCAGCTGACCGAAATTCTCACCTGGGAGAAGGAGGTCATGGGCTACTTTGAGCTGGCGATCATTTTAAATGAACTGATTGAGGACGGCTATGTAGAACAGACCCATTACCGTGATGAACAGGCGTTTTGCCTGAGCCAAAAAGGCAGCGACACCAACGACTTCTTTTTTGAACGGGTGCCCAAAAGTATCCGCCGCCGGATTGACGAGGCGGTCGGCGCGGTGAAGTTTGCGGATCAGGCAGATCCCAACGCCATTAAGACCGAGGTCTTGCCGGTTGCGCCGTACCAGTACATGGCGTCACTGCAAATGCTGGACGCCAGCACGCCGATTTTAGAACTGAAGGTGTTTGCAGGTTCCCGTGCGGAGGCGGACAAGGCGGTCAAGCAGCTAAAACGGCAGGCGGCTGATATTTATAAGGATGTAATTGCGAGGATCGGCGGCGAGGAGAGGCCGATTCCCGGTATCAAAGAATCTATTATGCAGAAAGGCAGTGTTACCAATGAGTGAATGTACCCACGATTGTTCTTCTTGCGGACAGAGCTGTTCGGATCGCAAGGAGGAGCAGCAGAGCTTTCGGGCGGAATTGAATGCGATGAGCAAGGTCAAAAAGGTGATCGGCGTTGTGAGCGGTAAGGGCGGTGTCGGCAAATCGCTGGTGACCTCTCTGCTTGCATCGCAGATGCAGAAGGAGGGATTTCGCTGTGCCGTGCTGGACGCAGACATCACGGGGCCGTCAATCCCGGCGATGTTCGGCGTGACCGAGCGTGCGAAGGGCAGCGAATATGGCATTATGCCGGCAATCAGCCGGGGCGGCAGCGCGCTGATGTCCATCAACCTGCTGCTGGAAAAAACGACCGACCCGGTCATCTGGCGCGGCCCGGTCATCGGCGGAACGGTCAAGCAGTTCTGGACGGATGTGGTATGGGGCGATATCGATGTGATGTTTGTGGATATGCCGCCGGGTACCGGCGATGTGCCGCTGACGGTCTTTCAGTCCCTGCCGGTGGACGGAATCGTGGTGGTAACCTCTCCGCAGGAGCTGGTTTCCATGATCGTCGGAAAGGCAGTTAAAATGGCACAGATGATGGATATCCCGATTCTGGGACTGGTCGAAAACATGAGCTATATCCGCTGCGGCAAATGCGGCGAGAAGGTCTATCCCTTTGGCGAGAGCCATCTGGATAAGACCGCGGCGGAATACGGACTGGATATTTTAGGAACGATTCCGATGGACCCGGCCATTGCCAATGCATGCGACAGGGGCTGCGTGGAGGAAATTGACGGTGCGGCATATCTTGCGGCCGCGATCGAAAAGCTGAAGAAATAACGGATAAAACAAAAGAAAAAACCGCAGACTAAAGCCACTGCAGGATCGGAATGAATCGTCCTGTCCGGCAGTGGCAAAATCATAAGGAGGTTTCAAAAGATGATGCATGTCACAGCAGAAACGTTTAAAAAAGAAGTGTTAGAGGAAAAGCTTCCGGTGGTTGTGGATTTTTGGGCAACCTGGTGCGGCCCCTGTAAAATGTTTGCGCCGGTTTTGGAGGACTTTGCAAAGAGCTATGAGGGCAAGGTCAAGGTGGTTAAGGTTGATGTGGACGCCGAGGCGGCGCTGGCAATGGAATATCAGATTATGTCGGTGCCGACCGTAATGGTATTTCAAAACGGGCAAAAGACAAAGACCAGCATCGGCGTGATCGGCAAGGATGAGCTCGCGGCGCTGGCCGGCTTGCAATAACGCAGTGTGCGGCAGGAATATGGAAGAAACAAAAAAGGTTTATGATATTTTAATCATCGGCAGCGGCCCGGCCGGGCTTTCGGCGGCGATTTATGCGGCAAGGACGGGACTTCGGTTTGCGGTTTTGGAGCAGGCCGCATTTTCCGGCGGACAGATGATCAATACCAACGAGATTGAGAATTATCCCGGCTTTATCAAGACGGACGGCTATCAGCTGGCCACTGCCATGCGGCAGCAGGCGGAGCAGCTGGGAACGGCGTTTTTGACGGCACAGGTGACCGGGCTTTCAAAAACAGAAAACGGGCTTTGGTGCGTGGAATGCGGAATGAGCCGCTATCTTTCGCGCACGGTGGTGATCGCGGCCGGCGCGCGGCATAGGGAGCTGCACGCCGAGGGCGAAGAGCGGCTTTTGGGACGCGGAGTGAGTTATTGCGCAGTCTGTGACGGCGGATTTTTTAAGGGTCGTACCGTCGCGGTGGTTGGCGGCGGTAATACCGCTGCGGAGGAGGCGCTCTATTTGTCCGGGATTTGCAAAACGGTTTATCTGATCCACCGGCGCGATACGCTGCGTGCCGATGTGTCCCTTGTACAGCGGATTTTAAAGACGGAAAATATTACGCCTGTTTTAAACAGTCAGATCAAAAGCATTGAGGGTGACGAGAAGGTCACAGGGGTGTGGCTCAATACCGAAATACACCTTGATGTGGACGGCGTTTTTGTGGCGGTGGGAATCCGCCCAAACAGCGAGCCGTACACGGCGGCGGTGACGTGCGACGAGCAGGGCTTTCTTTGTGCGGACGAGACAGGGGTTACCTCTGCACCCGGCGTGTTTGCAGCCGGCGATATCCGCACCAAGGCGCTGCGGCAGATTATAACGGCGGCATCGGACGGCGCAAATGCCGTCTTGTCCGCGCAGCAGTATATCAATCGTAAGGGGGAGTTATAACAGGTGTCGATTTCAATTGCGCTGGCAGGAAATCCAAACTGCGGAAAAACAACCATGTTTAATATGCTGACCGGCAGCCGGCAGTATGTGGGCAACCGGCCTGGGGTCACCGTGGAACAAAAGACGGGGCAGCTGCGTAACCACAAAGGGGTTGCGGTGGTTGATCTTCCGGGGATTTACTCGCTCTCGCCTTACACCATGGAGGAGGTTGTCACAAGAAACTATTTGCTGGATGAGCACCCGAACGGGATTATCAATCTGGTTGACGCCTCGAACATTGAACGCAATCTTTATCTGACCACACAGCTGTGGGAAACCGGACTGCCGGTTTTGATTGCGCTGAATATGATTGACGTCGCCGAGAAAAACGGAGATAAAATCGATGTGAAGAAGTTGTCACGGCTGCTGGATTGTGAGATTGTGCCGACCTCTGCACTGCACGGCGAGGGACTCGGCGCGTTATGTGAGGCCGCAATCAAGACAGCAAAACGCGGCGAAGTACGAACGTATTTTTGTCGGTTTTCGCCGCGGGTTGAGGCGGCGTTGTCCCGGATCGAGGCACTCATTGCTCCCGATGCCGAGACATTACATATGCGCTATTATACGATTAAGGTCTTTGAGCGGGACGAAAAGGTGGTTGAGGATCTGAAGCTTTCCGCGAAGAAACGCGGTGAAATCGAGGCCATCATCAAAGAGTGCGAGACGGCGTATGACGATGACAGCGACAGCATTATCATCAGCCAACGCTATGATTATATTACGGATATCGTCAGGCAGTGTGTTATCCGTCATGAGGTCGGAACGACAGCTTCGGAGCGGGTGGATGATGTGATGACCAACCGATACTTGGCGCTGCCCTTATTTGTTCTGATTATGTGCGGCGTCTATTATCTGTCGGTTCAGTCGCTGGGAGCCTTTGCCACCGATTGGATGGAGAAGGTGGTGGGCAGAATCTGTGACGGCGTGTCCGTGCTGCTGCATTCCATGCAGGTTGCCGCGTGGATGGAAGCCTTGATTGTGGATGGCCTGCTTCGCGGCGTGGGGGCGGTGCTTTGCTTTGTACCTCAGCTTTTCATTTTATTTTTATTTTTATCGTTGCTGGAGGATTGCGGCTATATGGCCCGGATCGCGTTTATGATGGATCGCGTGTTTCGGCGGTTCGGCCTGTCCGGAAAATCGTTTATTCCGCTCCTGGTTTCCTCCGGCTGCGGCGTGCCGGGCATCATGAGCTGCCGCACCATCGAGAGTGAAAAAGACCGTAAGATCACGGTAATGACGGCAACCTTTGTTCCCTGCGGTGCAAAGCTGCCGCTGATTTCCTTAGTTGCCGGAAGTTTTTTTCATCATTCGGCCGCCGTGGCGGTATCGATCTATTTTTTAGGGGTTTTTATGGTGTTTTTTTCCGGTGTGATTTTAAAAAAATGTCGTTTTTTGGCCGGCGATCCGGCGCCGTTTGTCATGGAACTGCCAAGCTATCATTTGCCAAATGCAAAAAATGTCATAAAGCACGTCTTTGACGATATTCACGCATTTATGGTAAAGGCCGGAACCGTCATCTTTTTGGCAAGCGGCATTATCTGGTTTTTGTCTAATTTCTCGGTTCACGGGAATATGACGGCCGCGCCGGACAGTATTCTGGCCGCAATCGGCGGCGCTTTGGCGCCGATCTTTCGGCCGCTTGGCTTTGGGCGGTGGGAAACGGCGGTTGCGACTCTTTGCGGCATTGCGGCAAAGGAAAATATTGTCAGCAGCCTGAGCGTTCTGTGCGGACAGGATGGCGTTGTGAATCTTAACGGACTGCTGACGCCGCTTGCCGGATACTCTTTTCTGGTGTTTCAGATTTTATGTTCGCCCTGCATTGCGGCCATTGCCGCCATTCGGCGCGAGATGCGCAGCGCAAGGTGGACGCTGTTTGCCCTGTGTTATCAGACCGTGCTGGCGTACGGAACTGCCCTGGTGATTTATCAAATGGGTCGTTATTTGTCAGGCGGCCGGTTTGACGCCGGAACGCTGGCGGCGCTTCTGGTTTTGATCGGCGGTCTGACACTGGCGCTTCGGCCCAAACGAACTCCATAAAAAGGCGGCACTCGTGTGCCGCCTTTTATAATGCAGTGCCCTTTTTCGGAATGAAAAAGCGGCTCATATCCGTTTGTTCGAGTTCTAACAATTTGATCTTTCGCTCGATTCCGCCCGCATATCCGGTCAAACTTCCATTTGCGCCGACAACCCTGTGACAGGGCACAATGATCGAAATGGAATTGTGCCCCACAGCGCCGCCGACCGCTTGGGCAGACATCGTTTTCAGCCCTTTTTGTGCGGCAATTTTATGCGCAATTTCACCGTAGGTCATCGTTTTTCCGTATGGAATTGTCAAAAGTATCTCCCATACCGTTTGCCGAAAACGGGAAGTGTCAAAGAACAATTTTGGTGTAAAATCCGGCTGCTTGCCCGAAAAATAGATGTCAAGCCACTTTGCGGTTTCATCGAAAATCGGCAGATTTGCCTGCCTGTGTTGACGCGGCAGCGTATCTCCGAAATATTTTTGCCCGTCAAACCACAGGCCTGTCAGAGCCTCGCCGTTGCTTGCAAGCGTTATCACGCCGAGCGGTGAATGATATGAATAGGTACTGGTCATTTTGAATATTTTCCACCTTTCTTTTTGGGTGCATAATCTTTCATTCCTTCGATTGCGCCACCGGCAACCGCCCATAAATAAAGACTTGCGACACTGCAATACGGGCTGAAACGTCTGCGGTATTTTTCAAACAATTTTCGGTCAATGTTTCGGTGGTGATATACCATGCGAAGTCCCCGTTGTATCGCCAGATCATCAAAACTGAAAATGTTTTGGCGCTGCATACAAAACAGCAGAATCATTTCGGCAGTCCATACGCCGATGCCCTTCAGCGAACGCAGTGCGGCAATTGCTTCTTCATCGGATTTATGCCAAATGCCTTCCAAATCAAATGTGCCGTTTTTGATTTTGACGGCAAAGTCGGTGATGTATTCCGCCTTGCGAAATGTCATGCCAAAGGATTGCAGTTTTTCCACACCGGCGGCAATGATGCTGTCGGCATTTAATACACTCAGGTTCTCGCTGATTCTTTGCCATATTGTCGCCTGCGCTTTTGTTGAAATCTGCTGCCCTATGATGTGATGGACGACCGAGGAAAACAGATCGGTATCAACGCCGCGGTCGATGTGCCCGATTTTGTCAATGACCTCGCCAAGTGTTTGATCTTTGCTTTTTAAATAAAGAAGTGCCTGATCATCATACTTAAAGTACATTTTTCCCATCTCACCGCCCTGAATTTTTGCGTTCATTTATTATCATTATATCATAAAAATCATACAAATCAAAGCGTAATATCACCAATAAGATAAATATATTTGGCCGGGCGCATGGGGAAAATCGGTCGTGTTCGGGTCTCTTATGCCTAGCCGAAAGAGAGTAATCCGAACTCCGATTTTGGGAGGCG
>URTH01000069.1 GCA_900550775.1 uncultured Eubacteriales bacterium
GACATGAACCTCCTTTGCGCCTGCCTCACGCAAGAGATTCACAATCCGCTTACAGGTCGTGCCGCGCACGATGGAGTCATCAACCATCACCACGCGTTTTCCGTCCACGACCTCACGCATGGCGTTCAGCTTGATACGCAGCGCCGCCTCGCGCGCCTCCTGGGTCGGCTGGATGAAGGTCCGGCCGATATAGCGGTTTTTGATAAACCCGACGCCGTACGGAACGCCGGATTCATAAGAATATCCGAGTGCCGCGTCCAGCCCGGAATCCGGCACACCGATGACGATATCCGCATCCGCCGGGCTTTCCTTCGCCAGAAACCGGCCAGCGTTGATTCTTGCGCTATGCACGCTCTGTCCCTCAATCATGCTGTCCGGCCGCGCAAAATAGATGTATTCAAAAACGCAAAGCGCGTGCTTTTTGCCGCACATCTCCCGATGCGAATGCAGCCCGTCGCGGTCAACAACAATGACCTCGCCCGGTTCCACATCCCGGACAAAGGTAGCGCCGACCGCCTGAAAAGCACAGGTCTCCGATGCAAAAACCCACGAGTTTTTGATCTTGCCGATACTGAGCGGATGGAACCCCTGGGGATCCCTTGCGACCACCATCCGATGCGGCGTCATAATAATCAGGGAATACGCGCCGCTGATAATATTCATAATCCTTAAAACTGCCTCCGCCGTGGAGTTTGTATGGATTCTCTCCTTGGCCATAAGATGCGCAATAATCTCACTGTCGTTGGTCGTCTGAAAGATCGCGCCCTGTTCCTCCAGGTCGCTGCGCAGCTTTGCAATGTTAACCAGATTGCCGTTATGCGCCAGGGCAAACGAGCCCTTTTGATAGCGCGAAACCAGCGGCTGCGCATTCTCGCGGCGGCTGCCGCCGGCCGTTGCATAGCGAACATGTCCGACTGCGGCATAGCCCGTCAATTCTTTAAGCACCAGTTCGTTAAAGACCTCCTGCACCAGCCCCATATCTTTATACTGAAGGATCTGAATACGGTCGTCCTTGTCCTTACTGTTGACCGCGATGCCGCAGCTCTCCTGTCCTCTGTGCTGCAGGGCATAAAGGCCGTAATATGTCAGCCTTGATACATCCAGCTGATCCCCGTTGTCATAAACGCCAAAGACGCCGCACTCCTCATGCACGCTGTCGGCGCCCAAAATCTCGTATGGTTTCACCAAAACACCTCCGATAAGTTTTCCGTCTGTCTGCCTGTTTTGTTATGTTTCGGCTTATTCACCCATCAGCCGTTTCATGATCTCCTGGTATGCGTCCTCCACATGGCCGAGATCTCTTCTGAAACGGTCTTTATCCAGTTTTTCGTTGGTTTCCGCATCCCAGAACCGGCAGGTATCCGGCGAAATCTCATCCGCCAGAACAATGGTGCCGTCCGAGGTCTTTCCGAATTCCAGTTTAAAATCAATCAGCCTGATTCCAAGCTTTAAAAGGTAAGCCTTTAAAATTTCATTGACACGAAATGCATATTTTGCGATGAGATCCAGTTCCTCTTTGGTGGCAAGTCCGAGCGCCAGCACGTGATAACTGTTGATGAGGGGATCGCCCAGTGCGTCATCCTTTAAGCTGAACTCAAGCGACGGAGCGCACAGCTCCTTGCCCTCTTCCACGCCGTAGCGCTTGGAGAACGAACCGGCTGCCACATTGCGGACAATGACCTCAAGCGGAACAATGGTAACTTTTTTCACCAAGGTTTCACGGTCGGAAATCTCCCGGATCAGGTGCGTCGGCACGCCCTGCTCCTCCAGCATCTTCATCAGGTGATTGGTAACTTTGTTGTTGATAATTCCCTTAGATTCGATAGTCCCCTTCTTTTCTCCGTTAAACGCGGTGGCGTCATCCTTATAATCCACCATCAAAACTTCGGGGTCATCGGTCTTAAAGACCTTTTTTGCCTTTCCTTCATACAATTGTTCCAATTTTTGCATTTGTGCCAGCCTCCTAAAAAATACTCTGCATCTTAGAATCTACGAACTTAAATACCGTTTTATTGTATCTTAAAACCCCGTAAAATGCAAGAAATTTTCAGAGATTTTGCGGTTATTTTATAAAAACTGGCATTATGCACAAATCCGACGCGGCCGCAGCGCCGGATTCCGCCGCGCCCGAATCTTTTGCTAACACGATATTTTTTCTGTCTTATGCGGCAAAACAGACATGACATTCTGCCGGTTTGTGACCCGCAAAAGCACCTTGCGGACGGTCAGAGTACAGGTATAAAGGTTGCTCCCTGCGATAATCAGCAGCATGGCCGGCATGCCCCAGCGCGGCAGCAGAACATAAATCCCCAAAAGCCGCAGCAGCGAATCCGAGACGCTGTAACAGAGCATTGAAAACTGGTTTCCCATTCCGTTTAGGATCGCACAGGACAGCGAGTCGGCAAACATGATCGGACACAAAAACGAGAGCCGCTTTACCATCGGCGCGATTTTGATTTCGTGGTAGACAAACTGTGCGATCGGCTCGGAAAAGTTCCAGAAACAGAGCATGACGGCAATGCCGCCGCACAGGCCGAAACAATAAATCTTTTTGGTGATCCGCCGCAGCCGCCGCGCACCGCTTGTGTGCGCACGGGCGATCTCCGGTACCAAAAGCGTTGTGACCGAACCGATCAGGGTCAGCGGAAACACCAGCATCGGCATCACCATGCCATAGAGAAGTCCCAGGTTTCCGACCGCGTCGGCATGGCTGAACCCGTAGCGTTTTAAAGCGGCAATAATCCAGACCTCCTCCTGCATCCGCAGCACCGACCCGGCCAGCGAGGTCAGCATGGACGGAAAGGAAATTTGAACAATCGACAGCAAAATACCGACCCTTTGGCACGGTTCGCGCATTGCGGCGGCGTCTTTTAAATAAAACACACTAAGGTACAGGCAGGAGGAAAGCTCGCCGATGCTGATCCCGGCAAACACCGCCGTGCAGCCGTACGCGATTCCCCTTGGCAGCATATGGCGCAAAAGCACGGTGATTGCGGCAAATTTCACCGCCTGTTCCAAAAACTCGGACGACGCCGGAATCACTACCTTGCGCGCCGCATAGAAATACCCTTTCAGGCAATATGAAATTCCCATAAACAAAATACTCGGCACCAGGCAGCAAAGGCTGGTCGCAACACGGATATCGCCAAGCACCGTTTCCGCGATCCACTCCGCGCCCAAAAACGTCAGAATGATCAGACATAGGCTCAGGCAAACCACCGCATAGACGGCGATTTTCATGCTCTTTCGCACGGCGCCCGTATCGCCGATTTCCAGATATTCCGATACGATTTTGGAAACGGCAACGCCAAGCCCGGCCGTTGCGACGGTCAGCATCACGCCGTGAACCCCGAACCCCAGCGACAAAAGGCCCATACCCTCCGCGCCGAGACTTCTTGAATAAAAGGCGCGAAACGCAAAGTCAAAGCTCTTGGCGCACACGCCCGAAAATCCCAGTATGGCCGCATTTTTCAGCATTCTGTTTTTCAAAACATTCCACCTCATCTCTATTCAATATATGAGACGGAAGGATTGACAATGCTAAATTCTATCGGTATAATGGGAAAAGAAGAAAAAGGAGACGCAGACCATGATTCATATCAAAGAGGCGATTGTTGTCGAGGGAAAATATGATAAAGAGCAGCTCAAAAAGGTGACGGACGCGCCGATCATCTGTACCAACGGGTTTCGCCTGTACCGCAGCCGCGAGACGCTGAACAGTATCCGCCGTTTTGCAAAGACAAGGGGCATTCTGATCCTGACCGACTCGGATCGCGCCGGGTTTCAGATCCGCAGCTATTTAAAAAGCTGCCTCGGCGCGGACTGCTGCATCAAAAATGCCTATATCCCTGCGGTTTCCGGCAAGGAAAAGCGCAAGGAAAAACCGGGCAAAGAGGGGCTGCTCGGCGTGGAGGGCATGGACGAGTCCACGCTTTTATCCGTTTTGCAAAGCGCCGCAACCGCGCAGACCGCCGACACCGTAAAGCCCGTCACCAAGGCCGATTTTTTTAATGACGGCTTTACCGGCCACCCGGACAGCCGCGAAAGGCGCGAAAAATTGATTGCCTATTTCAGGCTTCCGCCGCGAATCTCCGCAAACGCACTGCTTGGCTTAATCAACCAAATCGGCGGATATGACGCCTACCAAGACGCCCTCCGCGCCCTGCACGCCAAAGACAAAAAAACGCCGTGATGCCAAGCACCACGGCATTTTTTCGTCTATGACCGCATCTTTTTCATCTGCGCGATGCAGAAAAAGGTCAAAAACATCACAAGGTTTACAAACACGATGCTCGCTCCCGTCGGCGTCGAGTACAAAAAGGACAGCCCGATGCCGCAAAAAACGCAAAACACCGAAACAACGGCAGCGCAGATCATCACGCTGCGAAAGCTCTTGCAGAGCCGCATGGCGGTCAGCGCCGGGAAGATAATCAGACTGGAGATCAAGAGTGCGCCCATCAGCCGCATTCCCAGCACAATCGTCACCGCCGTCAAAAACGCCAAAAGCATGTGATAAAGCTCTGCATGCAGTCCCGTTGCCCTGGCGAAATTTTCGTCAAAGGTGATGGCAAAAATCCGATGATAAAACGCGATAAATAAAACCAGCACCACAAAGGATAACACCAGGCTAAGATAAACATCGCTCATACTCATCGCCAGAATGCTGCCAAACAGATAGTTATAGATATCCGTGTTCATCCCGGTGGATTTTGACGCGACCAAAATCCCGACCGCCAGCGCCCCGGTCGAAATCATCGCAATGGCGGAATCGCCCTTCATTTTACTGTTGTTGCTGAGCCGAAGCAGCAGAAATGCCGCAGCCACCACCACAGGAATGGTGACCTCCAGCGGCGCCCAGTTCATGGCGGTCGCAATCGAGAGCGCACCGAACCCGACATGGGACAGTCCGTCACCGATCATCGCGTAGCGTTTGAGTACCAGGCTGACGCCGAGCAGAGAGGCGCAAAGCGCCACTAGGCCGCCCACAAAGAGAGCGCGTAAAATAAAGGTATAGGAAAACATTTGACGGACAAACTCAATCATGGCGATGACCCCCTATATACTTTCTTCCGATGGCGGAATCCAGGTATTCCTCCTTCGTACCAAAGAAGTAATCCGCCGCCGTCAGCTGCAAAATATGCTTTGCGTACTTTACCGCGCAATGCGTATCATGGGTCACCATCACGACCGCCGTCCCCTTTGTCTGATTGAGCCGCTGCATAAACGCGAAAAATTCGGTTGTCATGTTGGGGTCAAGCCCGGTGGTCGGCTCGTCCAGTGCGAACAGGCGATCCGCCGCGCAGAGCGCACGTGCCAGCAGCACACGCTGCTGCTGACCGCCGGAAAGCTCACGGTAGCATTTGTTTTTCAGATTCACAATCGAGAGCGTCTCCATGGCCGCGACCGCTCTTTTTTTGTCGCCCGGTGTATATAGCGGTACGATTCCCTTACGGTTTAAACAGCCGGACAGCACAACCTCCCGGACCGATGCCGGAAAGTCCTTTTGTACCTCCGTCTGCTGCGCAAGGTATCCGATTTGGTTTTGTCTGAGCCCTGCCTCATAGGAGACCGTGCCGCCGCTTGTCCGCTTTAATCCCAAAATGGCGCGCATCAGCGTGCTTTTGCCGGTGCCGTTGTCACCGATGATACAAAGATAGTCGCCCTCCTCCACCGTAAAACTAAGGTGAGAGACGGCCGTTACGCCCTCATAGCCCAAGGTTACATCATTGCAGCGAATCAGCGTCATTGCCCAGCGCCTCCTTTAAATTTTCTGCGTTTTTCTGCATCAGACCGAGGTAGGTACAGCCGGCCGCCGCCTCATCCTTTGATACATTGTGGCAGGAATGAAATTGCAGCGCCGCGACACCCGTTTCCTCTTGCAGCGTTTTTGCCAGCTTTTGATTGCTGAACTCAATATAAAAAATAAACCGTATTTGTTCTTTTCGAATTTTATCAATCAGATACGCCACCGTTTTTGCGCTCGGCTCCGATTCCGCGCTGCATCCGGGAAAGGCCGCGCGATAGTCCAGGCCGTATTCCTTGGTAAAGTACAAAAACGGAAAACGGTCGCCAAAAACCATTAACTTGTGCTTTGCGTGCGCCGTGATACCCGAAAACGTCTGATCCAGCGCGCGAAGCTCTTCGACATAGCGATCCCGGCGCTCCTTGTAGCCGTCTTGATGCTTTGGATCCAGCTCGATCATGAAATCGGCAATTTTTTCGGTAATCCGTATCGCGTTTTTGGGCGACGTCCAGACATGCTCGTCATATTCTGCGCCGTGTCCTTCCTCCTCGTCCTCATGTCCGCCTGCCGTCTGGATGCCCTCCACCGTCTCTTCTTCCAAGACGGGAACGCACTCCATCATCCGAAGGACGCGGCAGTTTGACGTGTCAATCGTATCAAGCAGCGCATCGACCCAGGTATCCGACTCGCCGCCGTTATAGATAAACAGGTCACAGTTTTCAATTCGAATAATGTCCGCCGGGGACGGCTCATAAGAATGGCTCTCCATACCGGGGCGGAGCAGCATCGAAACATCGGCCGCATCACCGGCAACCGTCCGCGCAAAGTCATAGGGCGGAAAGATGGTGGTTACAATTTGCAGCCGATCCGTCGCTTTTTCTTCTGCCGGGACGCGGCAGGCAGAAAGAAACAAAAGACCGATGATCAAAAGCCAAAGGCCGCATTTTTTTGCGCAGCCGATCCGCCGCGCCGCCGTCGTTTTTTTCATTTGCTCACCCCGTATTCTCATGCAAAATAGCTGCCGCATCCACAAAGGGCGCTGCAGCAGCTATCGATTTAGCCGACATTTTGTTCCTTTTCATCATGATAAATCAGCCGCGGCTTGGTCTTTTTCTGCACGCAGCCCTCGGTGATGATTACCTTGCTGATTCCCGGATCGGACGGCACCTCGTACATGACGTCCAGCATAATGCTCTCCACGATGGTGCGCAGTCCCCGCGCGCCGGTTTCCCGTTTCATGGCAAGCTTTGCAATCGCCGAAACCGCCTGTTCTTCAAACTCCAGCTCTACGCCGTCCATCTTAAGCAGCGCGACATACTGTTTTAAAAGCGCGTTTTTTGGCTCCTTTAAAATGGCCTTTAACGCTTCTTCGTTTAAAGAGTCCAGCGTTGTGATAACCGGCAGTCTGCCGATCAGCTCCGGGATAATTCCAAACTTTAAAAGATCCTCCGGCGACAACTGCTTTAAAATGTCGCCGCGGTTTTTATCTTTTTTGCTTTCCACCTTCGCGCCAAAGCCCAGGGCTTTTTGGTTCACACGGCTCTCGATGATCCGATCGATCCCCTCAAAGGCGCCGCCGCAGATAAACAAAATGTTGGTCGTGTCAATCTGGATAAATTCCTGGTGCGGATGCTTTCTTCCGCCGTTGGGCGGCACCGACGCCACCGTTCCCTCCAGGATTTTAAGCAGCGTCTGCTGCACGCCCTCACCGCTGACGTCACGGGTGATGGACGGGTTTTCCGACTTTCTGGAAATCTTATCAACCTCATCGATATAGATGATTCCCTTTTGTGCCAGTTCAATATCATAGTCCGCGGCCTGAATCAGCTTTAAAAGGATATTTTCCACATCCTCGCCGACATAGCCGGCCTCCGTCAGAGAGGTCGCGTCCGCGATGACAAAGGGAACGTTCAGCTTTTTCGCCAGGGTCTGCGCCAAAAACGTCTTTCCGCAGCCGGTCGGGCCGATCATCAGAATATTGCTCTTTTGCAGTTCCACGCCGTCGTCGGCGTCCTGGTTCTGAATCCGCTTATAATGGTTATAAATCGCCACAGAAAGCGACTTTTTCGCCTGTTCCTGTCCCACGATATATTCATCCAAAAAAGCGTGGATTTCTTTGGGCTTTGGGATATCGTCCATGGAAATTTCGACACCGGGGCCGCTTAAATCGTCATGGATCAGCTCCACACAAAGTTCAATACACTCGTTGCAGATATAGGCGCTCGGCCCCTCGATCAGGCGCTTGACCTGGTCCTCGGTTTTTCCGCAAAACGAGCATCGGCAGACGTGTTTTTCGTCCGTCATATTTGGCATAGTCGTCTCCCCTATCTGTTGGTCACAATTTTATCGATCAAACCATAATCCACTGCTTCCTGCGCGCTCATAAAGTTGTCACGCTCGGTGTCCGCCTTAATCACATCCAGCGGCTTTCCGGTATTCTTGCTCAGAATGCCGTTTAAGTTTTCCTTGATTTTCAGCATCCGCTCAACATGAATCTGCATATCCGTTGTCTGACCTTGCGTACCGCCCAGGGGCTGGTGAATCATGATTTCACTGTTCGGCAGCGCAAAACGCTTGCCCTTTGCCCCGGAGGAGAGCAAGAACGCGCCCATGGAGGCAGCCATACCCACACAGATGGTGGAAACGTCCGCCTTGGTGTACTGCATGGTATCGTAAATTGCCATGCCGGCCGTTACCGAACCGCCCGGACTGTTGATATACAGGTTGATATCCTTATCCGGAT
>URTH01000070.1 GCA_900550775.1 uncultured Eubacteriales bacterium
GCTGGAGATCATAGGTTGCAACCTTCGGGGACGGAATGAGGGCGCGGTCCTCGCCCGGGTACTCCTTCTCAACGCCGCCGTTGAAGAAGAACGTAACGTGCGCGTACTTCTCGGTCTCGGCAATGCGGAGCTGGGTCATACCCAGATCGGAGATATATTCGCCGAACGTGTTCTTCAGGCTCTGCGACTTGAAGGCGATCTCCACGCCCGGAATAGTAGCATCGTACTGCGTCATGCAGACGTAGTGGATCTTAGGCTGTACGCGCTCAAAGCCGGTGAATTCCGGATCAACGAATGCACGGGTGATCTCACGCGCACGGTCGGGACGGAAGTTTGCGAAGATGATCGCGTCATCGTCCTTGACGGTCGCGCCCTCGGTAACGATAACCGGAACAACGAACTCGTCGGTTACGCCGTTTGCGTAGGACTGCTCCATGGCCTCGTGTGCGGTAGCAGCGTGCTCGCCTTCGCCGAGTGCGATAGCGTTGTACGCCTTCTGTACGCGATCCCAGCGGTTATCACGATCCATTGCGTAGTAACGGCCGGATACGGTTGCGATGCAGCCGACCTCAACAGCGTCGATCTTGGCCTGCAGGCGGTCGATATACTCAATACCGGACTGCGGCGGCGTGTCGCGGCCGTCCATGAAGCAGTGGAAGCAAACCTTGCGCAGACCATTGCGGCGTGCCAGCTCGAGCAGCGCAAACATGTGGTCAATGTGGGAATGCACACCACCGTCAGACAGCAGACCGAAAATGTGCAGGGTGGAATCGAACCACTTGCACTGGTTAATAGCGCTCATCAGAGCCGGATTCTCGAAGAAATCGCCGTCCTGGATGGCCTTGGTGATGCGGGTCAGCTCCTGATATACAATGCGGCCTGCACCGATGTTGGTGTGGCCAACCTCGGAGTTGCCCATCTGGCCGTCCGGCAGACCAACGTCCATGCCGGATGCGTGTACGATCGTATGGGGGCATTCCTTCATATACCGGTCCATGTTCGGGGTTTTTGCCGCATAGATCGCATTTCCGTCATGACGTTCGTTGACACCGTAACCGTCCATAATAATCAATGCATACGGTTTTTTGCTCATAGTCTTTCTGCCTCCTGCCTTATTTTGCTGCTGCAACAATGATCGAAAAGTCCTCGGCCTTTAAGCTTGCGCCGCCGATCAGACCGCCGTCAATGTTCGGCTTTGCCAAAAGCTCTGCCGCATTGCCGGCGTTCATGCTGCCGCCGTACTGAATCCGGATTGCCTCTGCAACGTCATTGCCGTACAGGCCGCAGATGGTCGCACGGATAATGCCGCAAACCTCGTCAGCCTGATCCGCCGTTGCGGTCTTGCCGGTGCCGATTGCCCAAACCGGCTCATAAGCGATGACGATGTTTTTGGCATCCTCTGCCGAAATACCCAAAAATGCAATCTTGGTCTGGCGGCGTACCGTATCGTCCATGATGCCCTGCTCTCTCTCGGTCAGGCTCTCACCCACGCAAACAATCGGGGTCAGACCGGCTGCAATAGCCGCCTTGGTTCTCAAATTCACGGTTTCGTCCGTCTCGCCAAAATACTGACGGCGCTCGGAATGGCCGATAATCACGTAGGAAACACCGGCCTCTTTTAGCATGTTGCCGGCCAGCTCGCCGGTATACGCGCCGCTCTCTTTAAAATGTACGTTCTGTGCGCCGACAGCAATGTTGCTGCCCTTTAATTCTTCTACCACCGAAGGAATGCAGATCGCGGTCGGGCAAACTACGACATCACATGCCGCATCCTTTACCTTGTCCTTCATCGCAGCGACCAAAGCCTTTGCCTCGGACGGGGTTTTATTCATCTTCCAGTTTCCTGCAATAATCTTTTTTCTCATGATATATCATCCTTTCTTTGTTATGCTAACATGACGTTAGTAATCCGAACACGCCTGAAAAGGCAAATTTCGGCATCTTTCGGCTACCGTATGATCGCGTATTTTAACGCTTTATCTTATATCTTCGTCTGACATTCACGGCTGCCGACAGGCAAAAGACCGAAACAATTTTCATGCTCCGGCCTTATTTTGCATCTTATTTCTCATCCAGTGCTGCAACACCGGGCAGTTCCTTACCCTCTAAGAATTCCATCGAGGCGCCGCCGCCGGTCGAGATGTGGGTCATCTTATCGCCAAAGCCCAGCTGGTTGACTGCCGCCGCACTGTCGCCGCCGCCGATGATGGTGGTTGCGTCTGTGTTCGCCAAAGCTTCTGCAACGGCAATGGTACCCTTTGCCAGAGTCGGGTTTTCAAATACGCCCATCGGCCCGTTCCAAACAACCGTTTTCGCCGTTTTAACCTGCTGCGCGAACAGTTCACGGGTCTTTTCGCCGATGTCAAGGCCTTCCATATCGGCCGGAATTGCGTCAGCCGGTACGGTCTTTACTTCGATTTCCGCATCGATCGGATTCGGGAAGTCCTTGGTTACAACGGTATCGATCGGAAGAAGCAGCGTCTTGCCGAGATCCTTTGCTTTTTTCATCATCTCTTTACAATACTCAATCTTCTCATCGTCAACCAACGATTTGCCGACCTCGTATCCGTTTGCTTTCATAAAGGTATATGCCATACCGCCGCCGATGATCAGCGTGTCGCATTTATCGAGAAGGTTGGAAATTACGTTCAGCTTATCCGCAACCTTTGCGCCGCCCAGGATGGCAACCAGCGGACGTACCGGGTTGTCAATGGCGTTGCCCAAAAAGTCCAGCTCCTTGCCGAGCAGATAGCCGGCAACCGCAGGCTTTAAGTATTCCGTCACGCCGACCGTTGAGCAGTGTGCACGGTGTGCGCTGCCGAATGCATCGTTCACAAACATGTCGGCAAGCGATGCCAGCTCCTTGCTGAAGGCCTCACCGTTCTTGGTCTCCTCCGCACGGTATCTGGTGTTTTGCAGAAGTACCACGTCGCCGTCCTTCATGGCAGCAACCGCAGCCTTTGCGTTTTCGCCGACTACGTTATCGTCTGCCGCAAAAACAACCTCTTTGCCGAGATGCTCGGACAGGCGTGCGGCAACCGGTGCCAAAGACAACTCCGGTTTCGGCTCACCCTTGGGCTTGCCCATGTGAGAGCAAAGGATGACCTTTGCTCCGTCCTGAATCAGCTTTTGAATGGTCGGAAGTGCACCCTTGATTCTGGTCTCGTCTGTGATTTTGCCGTCCTTGATCGGTACGTTAAAGTCGCAGCGAACCAAGACCTTCTTTCCTTTTGCCGAAATGTCGTCTACCGTTTTTTTGTTCATGCTAAGACCTCCAAAAAAGATATTAAACTCCCCGTACGGGGGATGATTTTATACAAACATCACGCGGATCGCTCCGCCTTTTTCATTGTAACCCAAATGACAAAATTTATCAAGAGTTTTTTGGAATTTTTTCGTTAAAAAATTCACTATCTGCACGGTTTTTTAAAATTGCAGAAGCATTTTTGCCAGCGTCATCATCACCGGGATGGTCACCGCCGAAATCAGGGTGGTAATCACAACCGCGCCGGATGCAAACGAAACGTCACGGTGATAGACATTGGCAAGCATCGAAACCGCCGTTGCGGTCGGCGTGACCGAGCAGATGGCCGCCACAATTTTAACCTCATGGCTGAGCGGCAGCAGGTATAAAAGGCCGATCAGAATACCGGGAAGCACCAGCAGCTTTAAGGCGCTCAGCCGCAGATAGGCCGGCGTTTTAAAAATGGCCTTTAAATCGGCCTGTGCCAAAAATCCGCCCAGCACCAGCATCGCAAGCGGCGTATTTAAAAAGCCGATCTGGTATACCGCCTGATAAATCGGCGCCGGCAGCTTGACGGGCGAAAACAGCAAAAGCAGTCCCAGCACCACCGCAATCAGTCCGGGGTTTTGCAGAATCTGTTTGGTGCGGATCGGTTCGCCGGGCGCAAGCGTGCGGCTGCCGTACGTCCAAAACAGAATATTTAACAAAATAATGTTGGTCGATCCCAAAAAAACGCCGGTCTCGCCGGCAAGCGCCAGCATGAGCGGAATCGCCATAAATCCGTTATTTGGAAAAGCCACGGCCAATCGGCTCTCGGCGCAGTGGGGCGCGTCAATGTCTCGATAGACGAGCCGAACCGCCAGGATATGCACCGCGTAAAGCAGCGCACTCACCAAAAACATCACCACCCAGTCAAAAAAGACTTCCTTGGAAAATTCACGCTGAAACGAAGTCAGCAGCACCATGGGTGTGACGATCTTTAAAAGCAGCTGGGACAACTCCGCAAGGCCGTGCTCGGTCAAAACCCGAAAACGGTACAAAAGATAACCGGCCGCCACCATCAAAAACATGGTAAGAATTTGCTGATCTACCGTAAGAAAATATGCAAGCATTGTTGTTTCCCTCCAAAAATCGGGCAAGGTGCACCGCGATCATGCAGAATGCCCGTCCCCTATTGTATCAAACAGGGCGAAAAAGCGCAAGGTTTTCTCATGATTTTTTTCATCGCACGGCAAAAAGAGATAAATCGGAATAAGCCGCCGGACGATTTTCCTTTTCGGCAAGCGAAAAGGGCAGCATTCCATAAATAAACTGCGGCACATTCGGGCAGTCTAAAAAAAGAAGGGAGGCATTGTCATGCCGCAAAATGTACGATGCGATTTAGCCGTTGAGGCAAGAGAGATGCTGACAGAGATGCAGGGCACACGTCACGAAATTCCCGGCGTATCAATGGAATCCGAGGATATTGACGGACTGATTCACATCACCAGAGTCCATGTGACCTCCAAAGAGGGCGCCGACGCACTTTTAAAAGAACCGGGGCGCTACATCACCGCCGAGATGCCGGCGCGTTTTTACGGGCAGCAGGAGATTTATGAAACCATGTGCCGCGTCTGCGCTAAAGAGCTGCAATCCATCACGCGCCGCTATCTGACGGACGAAAACGACAGTGTTTTGGTGATCGGACTCGGCAACTGGAACATTACCGCCGACGCACTGGGGCCAAAGGTGATTCATTCCCTCATGATTACCCGTCATTTAAAGGAATACATCCCGGACGAAATCGATGAGGGCATCCGCCCGGTCAGTGCGATTGCGCCCGGCGTTCTGGGACTGACCGGCGTCGAGACCGGCGAAATTGTCAAGGGATTGGTCGATCGGATCAAGCCAAAGCTGGTTATTGCCATTGACGCGCTTTGCTCACGCAAAGTAGAGCGCGTCAACACCATTCAGTTTTCCGACACCGGCATCACACCGGGCGAGGGCGTCGGCAACAAGCGGCAGGCGCTGAACCGTGACACACTCGGTGTCCCGGTAATTGCCATCGGCGTACCGACCGTGGTGGACGCAGCCACCATCGCCGGGGATTCGATCAACTGGGTGATCCGCCGTCTGCGCAGCGAGGCAGAGACCGCCCGGCCGCTTTACCGCTTTTTAGAGGATTTGGAGGGTGAGGATAAGTACGCCTTAATCCGCGAATCCATCAAGCCGGCTTTTGGAAACTTTATCGTTGCCCCCAAAGAGGTGGATTCCGTCATTGACGACATCTCCCGCGTGATTGCCAACGGCATTAACATTGCACTCCATAAGGGCATCGGCCTTTCGGACGTGGACCGCTACCGCTGACACGCAAAAAAGCTGCAGCAAAATGGTTTTAAAACCAGATTGCTGCAGCTTTTTTGACTCACTTTCTCAGGTTTTCCACAATCGCGGCCTTATCTCCCTGAAATCTTACCATGTTTATTTCCTCAGAAACGCTTATAACAACCAGAGGGCCTCTCATAATCGCATCCATGCGGGTAGGCTCAATATCCTTCCCATCAAGGACCTTTCTATACGCATCCATTTCTTCTTCCGATAAGCTCTCTTCCAGTGTTTCACTGCTGTACCACGCCGGAGGATTCAATGGATTTTCCACGCCGTTTTTGTCGAGAAAGAAATTTTTTCTCTCTCCATACTCTCTTTCGCCGGCATTTAAAAGAATTTCTTCATCGCCTTCGTCATAGACAAAGTAGGCCTGCGTAAATCCTGTCGCTGGAAAGGAGTTTTCCGCAACGGAAAATTCCATCATGAGTTTACCGTTTACCCCCAAATACGTATACTTTTCAATTTCTATCGCAACTCTGTTAGAATCCTCTTTTGCTATTTTATAATTTTCTAACACCTTCTGCGCATCCTGCCAGGAGGTCCCCCACCGCATTGAGTTTACAATAAATTTTTCCTCCGTCACATTTTCTTTCGTCTGTTCCGCAACACCGCTGCAGCCCGTCAATGCCAAGATGAAAGCCAATACAAAAAATATTATTTTTTTCATTTATCTCCTCACCTCAATCCCTTTTTACATTGACAGCATCACGACTTTCCCAGCAGTTTTTGATACATCTCATCATATTTTTGTGCCGATGCACCCCAGGAAAAGTCCATCTTCATGGCACGCTTCATCAGCGGTACCCACACCTCTTTATCCGCAAAAAAGTGCAGCGCCATACGGAGCGTATAGAGCATATCGTGCGCACTGTACGGCGCAAAGCTAAAGCCGTTGCCCTCGCCGGTAAATTCGTTAAAGGGCTGCACGCTGTCTTTCAGGCCGCCCGTCTCACGTACGATCGGAATCGTTCCGTAGGCCATCGCGATCATCTGGCTCAGGCCGCACGGCTCAAACATGGACGGCATCAGCAGCATATCGGCCGATGCGTAAATCTTATGCGCCATGTCGTCGCTAAAGGTGATATTGGCAGAAACCTTTTCCGGGTGATACCATGCGTTCTGGCGGAACATCTCCTCATACTTTGCCTCGCCGGTACCCAGTACCACCAGCTGAATATCCAGGTTCACAAGCTCGCCCATCGCCTCGGCAATGATATCAAAGCCCTTTTGATCGACCAGTCTTGACACAATGCCGATCATCGCTTTTTCGCCGTCAACCGGAAGTCCGAGCTGCTTTTGCAGCGCGATCTTGTTTTCCTTTTTCTTGCTTGTAAGATTACGCAAATCGAAATTTGCAAAAATCTTGGGATCGGTTTTCGCGTTATACACCGCGGTGTCGATGCCGTTGATAATACCGTACAGCGACTGCGACCTTGCAGAGAGCAGACCGTCCAGACGTTCGCCGCCCAGCGGCGTTTTAATCTCCTCCGCATAGCTGGGGCTGACGGTCGTCACATAGTCCGCATAGACAATACCGCCCTTTAAGAGGTTGGCACATCCGTGGAACTCCAGCTTATCCTCGGTAAAATACTCCTGCGGCAGAGAATAAAAATCCGCCACAATATCCATCGAATAGATACCCTGATACCGCAGATTGTGGATGGTAAACACCGTCTTGATGCCACGGTAGAATTCGTCCTCCACATAATAGGCATTGAGCAGTACCGGCACCATACCGGCCTGCCAGTCGTGTGCATGGATCACATCGGGTTTAAAGTCCAGCTGCTTTAAAATTTCAAGGCACGCCTTATCGTAAAAGGCAAACCGCTCCAAATCGTTCCATTTATAAAGATAGATATCGCCAAAATAATACTCATTATCGATAAAATAATAGGTCACGCCGTCCTTTTTCAGTTCAAAAACGCCGCAGTATTTCCGCCGCCAGCCGAGCGGAATGTAAAGAAAGAATCGAAATTCCATCTCCTGACAGTATTGCTCTTGAATACAACCGTACTTCGGCAAAACCACACGCACGTCATGACCCAGCTTTGCAAGCGCCTGCGGCAGTGCGCCAAGCACATCGCCCAGGCCGCCGGTTTTGGCAAACGGTGCTACCTCAGAAGAACACATCAAAATTTTGCTCACTCAAAAACACACCTTTCTTTTGAATATTTCGGCAATAAGACGTCAGATCACCGCGCCCTTTCCGATTACCATCGGATAAGTATCCTGGCCGACCAGTTTCTTACCGCTACGCAGCACAACCTCTTTATCAAAAATGACATTTGCCATCATGCAGTTGTCCCGCACCTCGGAATTTTGCATGATGATACAGTTTTCGACCGATGCGCCCTTTCCGATATGCACACCGCGGAAGAGCACACAGTTTTTCACCTCGCCCTCAATCACGCAGCCGTCCGCAACGATGGAATTGGAGACCTCGGCGTTTTTACCGTACTTGGTCGGCACAGTGTCTTTGACCTTGGTATAGATCGGCATATCCGTTTTCAGCCCGAACAGCTCCTCACGGGTGTCGTGGCTGAGCAGCTTAAGGTTTGCGTCAAAGAAGGACTTTACATCGTCAATTTT
>URTH01000071.1 GCA_900550775.1 uncultured Eubacteriales bacterium
TCAGCCGCATCTCTTTCAGGCTTTCAAGGTCGTCGGTATCTACCGTAAACACATCGTCCTCACTGCAATCCGTCATATAAACCATGCTATATATGCCGTTGTTTTCTTTATAGTAATAGTCCACGTTGTGTCCGATCCGGTCAAAGAATGCCGCATCGGATTGGTAATTGACATTGTCAATCCGCACATTGCCCCACTTGCACCCTGTTGATGCATAGATTGAGGTAATCGGATTGGCCTCGACAATGCCGGTGCCGTACCTGATTGAAAACGCAGCCGTCAAAAGCGGCTCGCGCTGCCGATATTTCACGGTATCGCCAAATCCCTCCGGCTCCATCACATTGGTAAACAGCGCGTGATACATCATCGTGACAAGATCGGCATTTGTCAGTGCATCCTGCGGCGCCCCCTTTACGCCGGCACGGATACCGATGCGGTTTGCCATCACCTCCGGCGCGATGTTTCCCTCTTTGGCAATTCTGCCGTAGCCCAAAAGGTTAACCAGCATCTGCATGGCATCGGCTGCCGTTGCCTGGTCTTTGAGCCGCAGCGCCCCGCTATCCTCTGTCAGATACCCAAGCGCATAGGCCGCGGCAACATCATCGTAAAACTCCGACTCCCCTGTCACATCGGTATAGGGAGGATGACTGCCGTCTGCCGCAACCATATCTGCCGTATAGCCGCTGAGTCTGACAACTCTTTGAATCAGTTCGCCGCGGCTGAGCGTTGCGGCATAGTTTTTTATGGTTCCGTCTGCCGCCCCCACGGCTGTCATGACTGTATGATACTTTTCTGCCTCGGCATATGCCTTTGTATCAGCGTCCACAGAGTCGGCCGCCGCCGGCACGGACACAAGAAGGCTCAGCATGGCAATCCATACCGCGATGGCAGCGATCCGTTTTTTCATATTCATCATCCTTTCCGGTTGTCTAAGACTGCTTCACGTTTTTTGCCATAACGGCAATCATCTTTGTCGCCTCTGCTCGGACGGCGTTATCATGCGGCCTAAATGTCCCGTTTTCATCTCCGTTGATGATGCCTGCCGCCTGCAGCGCCGCCACGGCATCCTTTGCATAAGCATCAATATCCGCACCGTCTGAAAATCCATTTCCGTCCCCGGCAGCTTTCATCTCGATGCCGCATACCTGCGCCGCACGGTACAAAATTGCGGCAATCTCCTGACGGGTGATATTTCTTCCCGTGCCAAAGCGGTTATCCTCGTACCCCTGAATGATCCCTGCTGCATACGCCGATGCGACATAGGGATAATACCAATCCGATTCGCTCACGTCCGAAAAACTGCACGCTGCGCCGGAATTTTGCATTTGTAATGCACCAACCACCAATTTTACAAATTCTTCTCTGGTAATCGAATCTCCCGGCCGGAACCGCTGATCCGCCGCCGGTGAAATCACCGCCGCTTTGTATAAAGCATCAATGTATTCTTCCGCCCATGCATAATCGGCAAGATCGGTAAAAGGCTTGCTCTGCGGTGCAGGCTCTGAGGGTTCCACCTCGACTGCGGCTGGAAAGCTGTTGTTGCTGCTGCCGCCGCCAAGACTGCCGCCTCCGCCACCGCCGCCTCCGCCGGACGGCGTCTGCGAACCGCCATCCTTTGGTATTGCCGCAGCAAATACCGTCCGAAAGCCCTGAATCGTTGAAAACGGTGCGCTTTGCATGATAACCTTACAGATACTGTTGCGCTGCGCCTCGTCCTTTGCCGCATAGACGCTGTACGCGGACACACCGTGCAGCAAAACATCCTTGTTCGCCGTGATATATTCGTCCGCATCCGTCCAGTCTTTAAGATTCAGCTTACCGATCAAATCCTGCGTCTTTGTGACAATCTCCGAAACATCGGCATACTTCCAGCCGGCTGCCGGCTTTTGCTCGTATAGCCACAGCGCCGTATTGACAAACTCATCTTCCGACAGAGCTGTCAGTTCCATCTCCTTAGCGTATTTTTGCAGCGCTGCCTTTTCGGCTGCGGCCGATGCCGCTTGGTTGACTTCACGTTCGATATCATCGCGCATCTGATTGCTCAAATAAAACACAGTGCAGGTTGTCTTTTCATCCGCGCCGCGGCCAAAAACCTCTGCCGTGTAGGTTCCTGTTTCTGCCGTCTGCGCCATGACTATGGCGTATGCAAACCCTCCGTCCGCGTTTTCTTTGATCTGGTTAAGGTTTACGATCCTTCCCGTCGGATCGCAGAGCTTTACCGTCACCGCGCCGCTTGCCGAAAGACCGCTCTTTCCGCTGATCACAATACTGTCGCCGTTCTTTTGAACCGCAGCGTCGATCCGGCGTTTTTCGATCATGCCGCTTCTGTCCGATACCGCCTGCTCAAATTTTTCTTTAAAATCCGTCACAGACCCAAACGGCTTTTTGGCAACAACCGCCTCGTTCACCGCGTTGCGGTCTTTGGATTTCATTCTTTGGTACTGCCCATAGGCATCGCATGTCCCAAGCAGCACATTGTGCTCCCCGGTTAAAAGGCTGCCAAGACCATTCGCAGACACCGTTTGCAGCTGCGCAAACAAAGCCTCGCTCTTTCGGGCAATTGCCTGTATCTCGCTGAATGTGAGCGTCTTTACGCTTGCGGCGTGATAGAGCATCTCTGCCGCAACGCTTACCTGCTGATCCGTAAAGCCGCCGATCCCCAGAACTTCTGCCTCGGTACGTATCAAGGCCTCCGCCTCTTTTGCAGACGCCGCCGCATTAATGCCGTTTTCAATCTTTTCGGCCTCCTTGCCGCTCAGATAGTATACATCAGTGACAAACGGCTGCTTTGCACCGCGCGCCATAACGGTGATACTGTAATGGCCGGAACCGTCGTTTTCACCCAGTGCCGTCATGTACGCAAAGGTTCCGTCATCGTTTACATCGATCTGATTTAAATGCACCGTCTCGCCGGCCGGGTTACAGATTTTAACCGCCGCGTTTCTGATCGTTGAGAGACATCCGCCGCCGGTAATCATCACATTGTTGTCAACAATCTCGGCCTCGGCATACAAGCCCTCCGACGCCGCACGGACAGCCTGAAAGCATATCATGTTTATCATCAGCAAAACCGCCATGATATAGGTCACAAATTTTTTCATTGCTTACACTCCTGAGTGTCCCTGCGTTTATTTGACCTCTCCGTAATTTCCATAGGTATACATTCCGTTCTCGCTATTCCACAAAAAGGCGCGCACATAGCAGTTTTCATAAGAATCCGCGCTGACCTCTGCGGAAAAATCCTTGGTCTCGCCTGCACCGACCGTCACGGTGCCGCCCAAGCCGAGCGCTTTCATGGCGTTGGTCGTTTTATCATATACGCCGACCATCAGCACGCCCGTCTGTGCGCTTTCGGTGGTATTTTCCGCCGCTGCCGTCACGGTGATTTTTCCGCTCTGCGGCAAGGAATCGCCGCAGCTAAACACATAGTTTCCAATCAAAAGCTCCGGACCGCCGGCCGTAAAGCTGACACGGCAATCCTCACCCAATGTTGTTCCGTCCTCAAACGCCGCGCTGCCGCTTAAGGTCACGGTATACTCTGCATCGCGTGTTAAATCGTTTACAAACACCACATAAATCTGATTGAGTTCGTGATAAACACGGTAGTCCGCCGGGGCTTCTAACGCAGCGCCGTCGCATAAAACCGTAATTTTATCCGCATAATAATCCTTTTCCTGCTTGAACAGCCGATTTGCCGTAAACACAAACTCCCGGTCGGTCACAGGGATATCCACCATGCCGTCTGCTACGGAGGCTTTTACCGTCTCGCTTTGTTCCCCGATCGCTGCCGGGTCGTCCTTAGAAAACCAGATCTTATCAAAGTAAAGCTCTGTTCCCTCGACAAGGCTGGTTCCCCAGCCGCCGATGTTAAAGAATAGCTGAACCTCGTCCGTCTCACTGCTCCCGGCAAATTTGGATAAGCTGTACGCACCCACATTAAACTGAATCAGCTTCCAGCCGCTCCAATTTACCGTGCCCTTGAGCTGATCATATTTATTGACCGTCTTGTCCTGGTAAATGAGATTAAACTGCTGGCCGTTTGCCGCCTCGGAATACATCCAGATATTGATGTACTGATATTCAAGCAGCTTTCCGAGACTGTTTTCGCCCGAAAGGGTCGGCGAATACAGATAATTGCTCTTGCCGAGGTTACTCCACCTAAGGCTTGCAGAGGAACCGTATCTTGTCACATCATCTGCGATTTCAATAGTGCCGTTGGACTGCTGCTTCCAGCCGCCGACTTCGCCGGCGGAAAAATCACCGATTACCAGGTCGTCCGCAGCGGCTGCGGCGCTGCCGCCGCAGCACAAAACCGCAGCAGCAACCGCCATCGCCGTAAAGAGAGACCACACTCTTCTCCATCTTGTCATTTTTCATTCCTCCCTGTATTTCGCACTATTGAATCTGTCCCATTTCCGCACTGTAAGGCACAAGACTGTCCCACTGCCATACATAACTCTTTACGGTGTATCCTGCATATGAATCTGCTGTGATACTCTTTTTGAGTGTTACACTTTTTCCCTTCTTTACGGTTACCAGGTCGCCCATTCCTGCCCGGACAAGGTTTCGGCTGCCGTCATATACTGCAACAATGATTCTGGCCTCGGTATCTTCTGCAGTGGCATTGATTAGTTTTGCATTTGCCTGTACGCTGCCGTTTTCCGGGAGCGTTGTCATACTTCCGTCCGCGCCAAAGCTATACGACACATCATAGTGCGCTGCCGTTGTGGTAAAGCTGACCGTCTTTGCGGCATAGCTCTTATTTGCCATATTGATTGGCAACACCGTCACCTGATAGCTTGCGCCGGGCATTAATCCGTTTGTAAACACCACATACAGGTTATTGCCCTCTTGCTGAACCCTATATTCCGATTTTGCAACTTCAGCGCCGTCTAATGTGACACTGACCTTGTCGGAATAATCATTACCTACTATAAAATCTGCTGCAAAATCCGTAAACCCAATTGCTTTTATGACAGAAGATATTTCGGCGCCGGAATCGATGGTACTCGTCATCTCGGAAGAAACCACGCTGTTTTCATCCGACACCCATATGCTGTCAAGATAAAGGGTGTTGCCCTCAATAACCGCCGTGCCCTGACCGCCGATGTTAAACTGCGGCCGTATCGCGTCGGTGGAAGCGGCGGCCTTCATTACGGCGCCATTGCTTATTTTATCAAACGTGCTGAGCGTCCAGCCGGATATGTCGATCGATATCAGCTGCCAATCATTGACGCCGCCTTGGATACGCTGCTGCCTTGCAACTGCTACGCCGCCCGTCGTACTGTCATAAAAATAGATATTAAACAGCTGATCCTGCGTTCCATCTAAGTACACCCAAAAGCTGATATAGCTCTTCTCCAGCACATCGCCCAGGGTCAATCCGGCAGCGTTTGACGAAACCAACTCGCTTGTCTTTTTACTTTCCGTATAACCGGTATAGGGAATCCATTTCATACTTGTAATGCTTCCCTCTCTCGTCTTTTCCGCTGTCAGCGCGCACTCGCCGATTCCGTTTATGTTCCGGTTCCAGCCATCCGTGCTGTTTTTTCCGAAGTCGCCCAAAAAGGCCGTTTTATCTGCGTAATATTCTCTGTTGTATAAAAAGATGCTGTCCACATATAAAAGCGTGTTGTCAAGCGCCTCAGCGCCGTATCCGCTCGTCTGATACCAAAAATACCAGCTATCGGTATCTTTTGCGTCATCACCGTAATCAGACAGTTTAATATCCTTTTTCAGGTCAAGACTTACCAGCTTCCACCCCGTCCAGTCTATGGTGATTTGCTTGTTTTTTGATTTATTCAGCGTCGCATTGCCAATCAGGATGTTCATCCTTTGACCATTTGCCTTGTCCGAATATATCCATGCGCCCAATTGGTCATAGGTAAAAAATCCAATGCCGCTTAAGCCATCGCGGCGCACTCTGTTGTTGTAAGGGTTACCATCTTTTTTGTGGTTTCCCCATTTCAGTGCAAAATCCTTACCCGACATGGTTACTTCATCACTCTCATAAGGAGCATCGCCTGTAGCGACGTTTTCAGCGTATCCCCATCCCGCAAATCCGTTTTCCCTAGAAAAATCGCCGATCACATAAAGATCTGATTTTGCCGTAAACGAGGATGTGAACGCAGATTCCAGCGCAGTGCCGTCCGCAAAAGGCGCTCCCTCTTTCAGCGTAAAGCTGACAGAGGCATGATCCGGCAGGTTGTTTTTTAATGTAAGATACAATACATTGTGTTCCTGACTGACGGTATAGTCCGTGTTAACCGACAAAGCAGCGTCGTTTACTTTTACTTCGGCGAATGCGTTTAAGCTGTCGCTCCCGTAGGCAAATGGCTTGTTTGCGGTAAAAGCGTACTGCTTTTGCATCTTGCTGACGCCCGTTTCGCCATCGGCAATGCTAAAGGTCACTTCTTCTGTCTGCGATATATTCGCAGGGTTTTCGTCAGAGCACCAAATGCTGTCAAAGTAAAGTACCGTGCTGGGCATTACAGTAGCCTTGTCCTGTCCGACATTTAGGGCAAATCTTATCGAATCCTCTGCTGCCGCCTCCACGTTCGATTTGTTAAAGCTCTTTAGCGTTATATTACTGATATCCCATGAAATAAGCTTCCAGCCGCTCCAGTCCGCAGTAAAAGTTGTCCCCTGATAGCCGGCGCCGCTTTTCTGGTCATAGATAAGAATTTTGAATTTCTGACCATTTGCCGTTTCCGAATAAACCCAAAGATTGACATAATTTTTTGCAACGATATCGCCGAGCTGCTTTCCTTCTGTGTTAAATTCCGGCGACCAGATATAATTGGATGTAACATCAGCAGAAAATCCGCTCCATTGCAGGCTTGAAATCTTGCCGGCTCTTTTTACATCGGCGCTGACTGCCACCGGGGCGCTGCCGCCCTGCAGCTTCCAGCCGTCCAATCCGCCCTTTGAAAAATCGCCCACTACGATATCCGTTTCTTCTGCGTATGCAAGGAGGCAAAGGCCTCCGACCGTGGTGAAAACCAGCGCTGCCGCAAGCAATAATGAAACCAATTTTTTCATGAAAAACACTCCTTTTAATATATGATTGTTTTATCAACCGAATTTTGTCCGCTAGAACGTGATCGGCAAAGCCGAAGCCTCACACACCGGCGCCAAGCCGCGCCATAAAAATCCACGCAGAACAGCGGCATCATGGCGTACCGTAACCTGCATGGTACGCGGATTTGTACTTTCTTTTCCGTAATCGCTGATATCAATGCCCACCAGTCTGTGATTGGCCGCATACTGTCCGACCTGCATGATGGTATCCTCCTCCGACACATCCGCATCGGCAGTCACGGTAACGCTTTGCCCTGCACCGGCATAACCGATCACGTTTCCCTTTTGATCAGAAAAATACATCTTTTTCGCCGCCGTCTCGCCTTTGCGCAGCTTTAACGCAATGCTCTCGCCGTCAGAACCCGTAAAGTTAATCTTGATCGCCGTACCGTCATCGGTCAGCGCCGTACGGTAATCCAGCGATGCCGCGCCGAGCACACGGTTTGTCTGAATGGTCTCCTCCGCCAGCTTATGCGTCGGATCCGATACCACAAGCGATAATCCTTCCGCGGTTTCTTTATACATAAGAATCATCGGTTTTGCCACGGTAAATCCATCGAAGGTGCCCGGCTCCCAGAATACAACGCCCGTTGTTCCGGTGCTCTTGTCATGTACGGCCGAGATTTTATCGGTATTACACAGAATCTCAATGCCGGGATTTTCAGCATACTGTTTGGTCTGTTCCGCCGTCATATTCGGCAGAATGACATAGGCATAACCCTGTCCCTTCGGGCTGACACCGTGATTGAGCCACATTTCAAAAAAGCTCGTCATGCCGGAGGTCTTTCGCATAGTCAGACTTCCTTTTTCCGGGAAGTAATAACCTGCAACGTTCTCCATGCTCACATAAACAGCGTCAGTCGTGGTATACTCTTCCTCGCCCAGTGTGATATCATCACCGTTGACATTGATCTTTTCCGCTGCAACATAGACCGGGTTCACCACCTTTGCCTCCGTACCGCTATATTCGCCGTAAAACGCCGCCTCCGTCAGACTGATCCAGCCGCCGCCGTCAGAGTTTCCATAGCTATCCAGTCTGACGTAGCGCGCACTGCAATTTTTAAGATCAAAGATTTCAAGCCCTTCTGTCTGGC
>URTH01000072.1 GCA_900550775.1 uncultured Eubacteriales bacterium
TCGGATAAAGTCCTTGTGATCGTATAGATCACTGTATAACACAAAAGGATAGCTGGCCGCAAGCGCACCGGCATTTCTTACTTCGGAAAGCGTCTTATGATCTCCGAGGGCCTTCATAATTGCCTGCATATATAAAATGCCAAACATCTGGTGATACTGCTCGCCGTCCATGCCGCCGGGAAACTTCGCACAGTCCGGAAAGCTCCAGTCATTGACATAATCGCTGTCGTCGCATTCATCCAGCTTAAACCCATCGATTCCAAGATCTACAAAATTTTCACGATGATATTTTGCAAAAATATCCTGTGCCTCCTCCATGCTGAAATCCGGGACTAAGCCCTCCCAGACCTCGTAATCGCCGCTGAGATCAAACATTTTTTGATAAATCGGCGATGTTGCGTGGATAAAGGCATGCTCCCACAAACTGATATGAAAGCCGTTGTCTTTTAAGTAACCCACAACCTCCTTATAATTGGGAAAACGCTCCTGATCCCACACATAAGAACAGGAATAACTGGAGGACTGCCATCCCGGCTCAAATCCCATAATGCTGCACGGAATGTCGTTCGATCGAAAATAGTCGGCAATCTCCATGATTTGATTTCCCGTACTTTTTCCGTATGCCCGATAAAAAACGCCGAGTGCCCATTCGGGTACCTCGCAGCCTCCGCCTGAAAAAACGTTATATTGCGCTACGATATCGGTAATGTTTTTTCCTTCAAACAGGTAAACATCAATTCCCTTTGCGGCCGGAATGTCAATCGTCATGACGGTCGGCTCGTCCAGATTATCCTTGCTGTACAGCTCGTCTACATCGGTGATGACATCGTTGTTTTCCTCCGCAATGCGATTTCTTTTTTTCACATATCCGCAGTGAACTTCGATATGTCTCGCCGTGTCAATATACATACCATACCCGCTCGTTGTGGTAAAAAACGGAACCGGCGCATGCGAATCCCCGGTATAAGAAACCGGATCGGAATTTGTTTTTAGGCGCAGCTTGTGACCCTTATGATTAAATCCTTTCAGCTGCAGTCCGAATCCGTAAATCTGTTCTCCGGCAGAAAGCGGAAACTCCAGCATGCAGCCGCGCGGTGTTTCCTGAAACTGAATTTGATTGATGTCATATTTCACTTCTGTTTCGCATACATTTAAATTTTTACAAAATTGGGTCGGTACCAATTTTTCCGGTATTCCGTAGGTTAGTTTTTTCATAGCTACTCCTTCTTCTGCTCTTTCTGTTCGTCTTTCGATTGTCCATGCTTTATTTTTTCGATATAACGTTTCAGTGCCAGATAGCAGCCGGCCGTCCAGCCCAGCATCGGCGGCGTTTTAAGAGAAGACGCCGCGTTGCAGCTGCCCTCGATCACGTTATACTTCTCCCATAAATTGTGAGTTTCTTCATAGACATTTTCAACCAGATCAACATACTTTTTTGCGATTCGTACGGCATCCTCTCGGTAACCGTAACGATCCAGCGCCATTACCACGATATATTGCAGACAAGCCCATCCGTTGGGATAATCCCATTGGAAAATGCCCTTTTCCTCATTTTCTTCACAGGTTAAGATGCCAAAGGCGCTCTCCAGCCGCGGGAGCTGGCGAACTGTGGCTACCGCTTCCTCCTCATCTGCCAGACCCACAAATAACGGATAAAAAGACGCCGCAGAAAAAACACTGCTTCGCGTTTGCAGCTTTTCGTTATAATCAAGGTAAACGCCGTCCGCATCCTTCATCAATTGCCGCATGCGTATCTTTCTGTTGTCGGCTCTTTCTGTCCAGGTCGCGTCTTCGCCGCATTCCAGTTCTTTGGAAAAATAGGCCATGTTTTTCTCAAACTGATACATCAAAGCATTTAAGTCAACCTGTACAAAATCCTTGCCATCGAGACCCCAGCGCGGATTTAAGTCCCACCCGGATTCACACATTCGATGAAATTCGCTGACCGCATCGGCCGGCGTAAGAATCGGATGATATCCGATTCTGCCCACAAAATATTGATATGTCCCGTCAATGTCCTCCTTGGGGATCGTATTATGCCCGTATCGGTTCAGCCCGATTGCGGCAAGGCGATGATCCATCCAAAACCGATATTCGGTTTTAAGGGCGGCATAAGCGTCCGCCAGCCACGCCCTATCCCGGCTATGCGCATAGACGTCAAAAACCATCATAGATAAAAACGGCGGCTGCGAGTTTTTTAAAAAAGAGGTTCTGTTTCCGTTTGGCATAAATCCGTATCGACGAACCAGATAGAGCATATTATCCGTATTATTTTTGACTTGCCGGTGTCTGCCGGTAAGCTTTAGCCCCTGATTAAAAAAGTAGGTGTCCCAATAATACATTTCGTCAAAAAAGCCAACGGATGGCACGCTGTACGGATACGGCAGACCGATTAAAGTCCCCTCATCCTCGCGATTGACTTTGGTACAATCATCGATATTGTCATAAATATATTGCTCGACTGCATTCATAACCTGTCCTCCAAAAGTTATCATAAACCGTATTGTTTGTCAAGCGAAAAAAGAGACAAAGCAACTTGTCTCTTTTTTCATCTTCATGTTACTCAATAATCATAATCAGACGTACAATGGATTTTTCAAACACAACCAAAACGTTGCTGTATCCGTTTCCGGCATCCTTGTACCCTAAAATCTCTTTTTGCGATCCGCCGATCACAGTCTTATGCTCGGTATCATAGATGAAGGTTTTTGCACCCGAGCCGTTGATCAGCTCACCTTTTAACAGAAGATTTTGCTCCGAAAAATCAACACCCGGCTGATTGCTGCTCGGTACCAACTTGAAAATGGAATCCGTTCTTTCATAGACGCCGGCATACATCATGCGGTTATACTCATTCCAGCCTGCGCTGGGATTTCCGCCGGACACCGTCCTTTGATCGGCATCAAATAAAACCACGGCAGCTCTGGTGAGATATTTATGCTTATCCTGACAGAATTTGATATAATCACCAACACTGACCCCATTTAACATGGCAGGGTTATCCGTATATCTCGATGAACCATCCTCAAGAATGATTTCTTCTGTAATTGTGTCATTCTTTATAATGCTTCTGCGATCTGTCACAAGTCCGTACTTGTATTCGTCCATCCATGTTGTACCATAGGCGCCTGGATCAGCATATACCACCAAATAATCCGCATATAAGGAATCGCCGGTGGTATTATAAGATTCGATTTTTGACGCATTTCCATCACCGATATCCCACGCGGAGCCGGACATGATAAACATCTCATCCTCCGCACTCTTTGCATCACGCGGAACAACAAATATGGTCGGATTGTCTCTGAGAAGAACCTTGTTTTCAAACGTTCTGACGTTGGGGTTGCAGACAATCGTGCGGTCACTGGTTACCAGCGTTCCGGCATCGTTGGTTGTCGGCAAAATACAGGAGAACGAAATCCGGAAGCTGTTGCTGTCCTCACCGGCCGGCGGAGTCAATGTGCGATAATCAGCTGCCACGCCGGGTTGCTTATTGTAGGCGGTGTCAATCGAAACAACCTTTCCATCCGCGTCAGTCTTATAAAGAATCAACTGGGAAACAACCTCCGTTGTTCCTTTCTTTAAAAGGCTCAAAGCCTCTGATGTTATCAATTTTAATTCGGTCCGCACCGCTTAGGTATACCAGTTTGTCAGAGGAATCATAAATCTTAAACTCAACCGTACTGTCAAATCCCGATGAGGTTGATTTTGCGTCTACAAGGTAGCCAACTCCGTCAATAGCAGAGCCGATTACAAACCCGGCAACCTTTCCGCGATAGTCTAAATGGAAGGTTCCGAGCGTACCCAGCGCAATTTGATCTGCTTTAAAGTATTCGTTGACACTGCCGTAGGTTTCGCGGACGTTGCCGCCGTAAAACCGATCGCCGATCACTAGATCCGCATTCAAATCATGCTTGCGCACCTCGCAGAGAGGTCCTGCAATGGTACGATTTGAGATGTAAAGCTTAGCCATTTTGTGATCTTTGCTGACAATCGCGGATACAACCGTTCCTTTCACAATATCCTTCATCTTATACGGCGTTTCCTCATTATCAACGATCAATGGTTCATCACAGTCGGATAAATCGATTGCCGTATCGCCCTCCTGACCGTAAATCACCTGCTCGTTGTAGTCAACGCTGCTTACCATCATGGTCTGGATATCGGTGATGATAACCGTATCAAAACCGTTTCCGCTGTCAACAATTTTTACCGATCCGTAGGCGGGAACAAACGTCTCTTCCGTGTCCTGGTAAGAACCAAGGTACTTTCCGTTGTATACGACATCCTTGTCTCTGGTTAAGGAATACACCTTTTCCTTTCGGCTGTCTGCCGTGGAGACGGAATACTGATTTCCCTGATAAGTCACCTTGTCGTCAAATGTTTGAATATTCACAACGCGGTTTCCGTCCTCTAAGCCTCCGATGTAGATGATCTCGTCATAGATGCTGTCATCGGATTTTTGATAGTAGTACGTCACTCCGTAGCCGAGGTAAGGATCCAAATCCGCATCACACTGATAGATTTTGCCGTCAATGCACACCTGACCGGATTTTAAATCAGATTCCTGATAAAGATAGGTGGTTTCCGTTCCTTCGATCTTACCTCTTCCGCTTTCGCAATCAAAGAAGGTTTCTAAGAAGCTGCCGCCTCTGACTCTTTCAAAATCATCGACCGAATGCCGATAAACCTTTGCGCTCAGCACGTCAGCATCCAGCGCATGATCAAAAATGGTTGCAAAATCTGCACAGTTCAGCGCTGATTCGCCGTCTGCGGTGAGGTCTTGCAGCAATCCGAGGTTTGCCGCAACGCTGCGGTAGCCGTACGGATAACCGCCCTGATCTTCTGCCACGGCAGACCAGCCCATGGTGGAAACCATCATCTTAATGGCCTGATCGACCGTTACCGTAGAATCCGGCTCAAAGGTTGTATCGCTGCAGCCGTTCATCAGTCCAATGCCGGTGACTGCGTTTACCACGCCGGACTGTTCTTCGGAAACGTCCAGAAATCTCGTTTCACCCGAAACGGTATTGCTGCCGACACCGACTATGTTAAGCAATGTTTTTGCAAAGTCATACCTCGAAAACGTAGCCTTTTCGGATGCGCCGGCTGCAATGACACCCAGCGCCTTGGCACGATCCATTGCAGTATTACTTTGGCTTAAGTAGGTTCTTCCGGCCGTACCGCCGCCTGCCTCCTCCTTCGGCTGGTCAACATCGTTTCCTTGCTCATAAAAATACCAGTCGTCAATATAGGTGATGGTACCGGGATTCTTCACGGCAACCATAACATCAACCTGTCCGTCTACCTCTGCATTGTCCTCAATGGTCCATGTATTTTCAATCGTGGTCCACTGACCCGCAGGTATTTCGACTCTGGCCATATCGTGGTAGTTGTGTGCATTGTTCGGTACGTTATAAAAGAGGGCAAGCCAAATGGGCTGTGTTGTTTCCGTTTTCACCCGCACACGGCTGCAATAAGTTTTTCCCCCTTCGATAAAAGCCTTTGATTTTACTGCCGCTTCATTCCATCCGGGTGTCAAAAACTTTAAGACATTATTTCCATCCTGGTTCACAATAGAAATATCACGAGTGGTATCACCGCCAAACCCCGAAATAAAGTACGGATCAGAGAGATCTTGGTTCGAAATCTGCCGGTAAGACGGCGCATCCTTCGTCAGGGAAAACGTTACTTTCTTCTCTTCCATAGAAGCGCCGGATTTTGCCTTAATACCCTCTTTAAACGTTACGGTATATTTTTCTCCTAAGACGAGCAAATCTCTGTTAAAAAATATCGTTGCAGTGTTTTCGCCGGTTGCCATGACCGAACTGAAAATACCGCCGGAAACAGAAATTGATGTCATGCTCAGCGTTGATGCATCAACCGCCTCCGAAAAAGTAACATCCATTTTCAGATTAACCGGAGAAATATTTTTTGCTCCGTCATAGGGGGTAACCGCAGTTACCGAAAACGTCCTGACAGGCGTCTCATCTTCCGCAAAGGAAGAAATCTGTATCACCGTGATAAGCACAGCAAGAAATATTGCCAATAATCTTTTTAATTTCATACTATTTATTACCTCCGGTTTCATTACGATTGCATACATCTAAAAATCTGTCAAACACGACTGCCGCCTGTGCTCTTGTTGTAATCCCCTTTGGATCAAATTTTCCGTCGCCAACGCCCCGAATCATGCCCATTTGATTTAAAACAGACACGGCGTCTTTTGCATAATCGGAAATATCGCTCTCATCCGTGAACGAAACGTTGCCGGATTCGATTCCAATGCCGGCGCTTTGAAGCATTCTCAGCAGGATCACTGCCATATCCTCGCGGGTGATGGACATATCACCGCCGAAACGCCGATCGCCGATTCCGTGAATCAGTTCTTTTTGATAAGCGCTGGCAACATAAGGATAGCTCCAGTCATTTGTGCTGAGATCCACAAAATCTACCGATGCATTTTCAACGCTTCCGCCGTTTACCATCACTGCGATCTTTGCAAATTCCGCACGGGTCAGAGTGTCATTCGGTGCAAAACGCCGATTGCCTTTTCCGTTGATGATTCCCATATGATAGAGCTTTAAGATGCTGTCTTTTGCCCATAATGCCTCAGAAAGATCAACAAATGCTTCTTGATTTTGCGGCTCGTTGCCGTTGAACATCGCATTGCTTGCGCTGCCGCCTGCACTGCTGCCGCCGCCCAATCCGGAATTGCCTCTTCCGCCTCCGCCGCCGCTGCTTCCTCCTCCGTTTCCGCCGGAAGTGGAATCGCCGGTGGTATTGATCGCATTCGTCAGCGCCGCCTTAATATCGGCAAGGCTCTTTGGCGTAATCCCCTGCAATTTTTTGTAGTATGCAGCCGGATTTGTCTTGGCGTCAATCGTATCAAGCAGAGTCGAAATCGAGTCAGAACCCGTAAAATTGTCTTTGGCAAGCTTTAACAGCTTTTCAATTCCCTCTGCGCCGCGCAGCGTATCAAACGGCTTGCAGATTACCTGAGTGATCAGTTCTGCATAGAGCTTTTCATAAGACTGATCCTTGTTTGTCATTGCGTAATTTACAATTTCGGATCTTGATGCATCGCTTGTGAGTACCGCGTCAGAGAAGATCGCTGCGGTTCCTTCGTTCAAAACGGAAACAATCATGGTTTCAATCACGCTCGCATCGGAAACGTGGTTGAGAATCAGCGAAAACGCACATGCGTTCATTGCATCGGTCAATGCACTTAAGTCTGCAAGCCGGCTGCCGTTTGCCATAGCGGTATAAAAAGCCGTCATCTGCTGCGGCAGCTGATTTTTTACATAATCATAGGTCTCGATCGCATCCATTTCGGAATAAACGCTCTCGATTGCCGTTTTCATCTCATCCGGATTTCCCAGTGCAGCGTTTACCATCTGTACCAGTTCCGCAATCGTAACCGTGGTAAAACGGAACGTATAAGGCGTAGTCTTTTGACCGTTGATGGTCATGACTCTGTCCGGGACAGTGACGGTGTACTGCGTACCCTTTTGCATCTTTGATCCGTCCAGCGTTATTGTGCATTTTTTAATATCTTTGGCATCCGGGACAAGCTTTGCACCGGCGTCCGGTGTAACCGTGATATAACCGAATGTCGCCGGATCCATGGGCGAATCAAACGTAATGCTGACGGTTGCATCGGTGCAGGAGATGCCGGTCTGTCCGTCTGTCGGCGTGGTCGAAACCACTTTTGCATCCGTCTCCTTTACGGTGACTGTTGTAAAGGTGATGGCGGTGCTGCCCGTCAGTGCTTTGCCTTTAAAATCTCTTACACCGTTAAGGGTTAGCGTATACTGCGTGTTCGGATCCAGATTTCCAAGCTGAACCGTGCAGCGTAACGCGTCGTTTACGTCAAATAATACCTTTTCAATCTTATTGTTCGGCGTCACGGTGATTCCGCTGAGCATGGTATCAAACCGAATCGGTGTATCAAATTCGAGATCAACGGCCGGTGAAATCGTGGATACCTCTGTCGCGCCGTTTTCAATCCCGGAGGAGCGCAGCTGCGGCGTACGATCCGGCGCAAGGCCGACATCGTATATGCTCCAGTCGTCAATATACATCACCTTTTGACCGACCGAACGAATCGAGATTTCCTCCGGCATATTGGGCGATGTTACGGTAAACTCTTC
>URTH01000073.1 GCA_900550775.1 uncultured Eubacteriales bacterium
TTTGTAATATTCATTTCTGCTTTAACATAATAATGTTTAGTCGTGCAAAAGTAACCTTATTTATCTTTTTTTTCTATCTTTACGACGGAAATAATCGTTAAAATTTGGCGACTTTTCTTGAATCCCGAGTTTCTGACTAAAAAAAACGACAATGAGAATTGGAATCCTGACTTCCGGAGGAGACTGCCCCGGTATAAATGCCACTATTCGTGGCGTGTGCAAAACTGCCATCAATCACTATGGGATGGAAGTAATAGGAATTCATAGTGGTTTTCAAGGTTTGCTGACAAAAGACATCGAATCCTTTACTGATAAATCCTTATCCGGATTGTTGAACCAAGGGGGTACGATGTTGGGTACTTCGCGCGAGAAACCTTTTAAAAAAGGAGGCGTTGTCTCGGATGTCGACAAGCCGGCACTGATTCTTCAGAATATTCAGGAAATGGGACTGGATTGTGTCGTCTGCATCGGAGGAAACGGAACGCAAAAGACTGCTGCCAAATTTGCTGCGATGGGGGTGAATATTGTTTCTGTTCCTAAGACGATTGACAACGATCTGGCATCGACCGATACCACCTTTGGTTTTGATACCGCGGTTGCCACCGCAACGGAGTCCATTGACCGTCTGCGCACTACCGCAGAGTCTCACAGCCGTGTTATCGTCGTTGAGGTTATGGGCCGTTACGCAGGATTTATTGCGATTGCTTCCGCACTTGCCGGCGGTTGCGATGCAGCACTGATTCCTGAGGTTCCCTACGACATCAATAAGGTTGCAGACGCCATCAAGGCAAACCGCGCGAGAGGCAAGAACTTTGCGCTGGTTGTTGTTGCAGAGGGTGCAAAGCCGAAGGGCGGCGATGTGGTTGTATCTAAGGTCGTAGCAGACAGCCCGGATCCGATTCGTCTTGGCGGTATCGGTGAGGTTGTATCGGAGCAGTTGGAGCGCCTGACCGGTTTAGAAAGCCGCGCTACCATCTTAGGTCACGTACAGAGAGGCGGTACGCCGACGGCAAACGACCGTATCCTGTCGACCCGTTACGGTACCTACGCCGTAGAGCTTTTGATGCAGGGCAAGTTCGGCAACATGGTTGTATTAAACGGTGCAGAGCTTGGCTATGACTCCCTGGAAAATGTCATCGGCAAAAACAAGGCCGTCGAAGAGGATAGCTACTGGATTCGCGCTGCGCGCGGCATCGGAATGTGCCTCGGTGACTAATTTTCAAAAAACATTTGATTTTTTTGAAAAAAAACTTGCATTTTATATTTTGTTATGCTATAATATTTCACGCTTGCATTGTGAGTATATCATGTATGACAATGACTGACTTTATAGATTGAAAGAGGTGAAACATCGTGAAACAGGGTATTCATCCCGATTATAAGCAGACCACCATCAAATGCGCCTGCGGTAATGTTATCGAGACCGGCTCTACGAAAGAGGATATTCGTATTGAAATTTGTTCTGCTTGTCACCCCTTCTACACCGGTAAGCAGAAGCTGGTTGATACCGGCGGCCGTGTAGACAAGTTCAGAAAGCGTTTCGGTTTGGACAAATAAGGTTTCCAAAACAAACGCACCGATCTTAAGAATGATAAAAATGCCGGTTTCGTTTGAAACCGGCATTTTGCATAACGGAAGGAGAGCGTGATTTTATGCAGGGCGTTATTTTCGATTTTAACGGAACGTTATTTTACGATACACCCAAGCACAAACAGGCCTGGATGCAATACGGCGAGCAGCTGCTCGGCCGGCCGGTTACGGAGCAGGAATTTCAAACCTCCATGCTTGGCCGAAACAACCGCCTGATTTTAACCTATTTATTAAATCGGGAACCCACTGATGACGAGCTGACGCAAATGGGTGAAGAAAAAGAGGAGCATTACCGCCGTCTCTGCCTCTCTGATCCCAAAACGCTGCATTTAGCGCCCGGCGCCGCGGAATATCTGGATTACTTAAAAGAAAATCAGGTTCCCGTCACGATTGCGACTTCTTCCGACCTTAAAAATCTGGAATTTTACTTTGCGCATTTTCCGCTTTCCCGATGGTTTCAAAAGGAACGCTGCGTTTATGAGGACGGCAGCTTTCCGGGAAAGCCGCACCCGGATATCTATTTGCGTGCCGCTGCCAAAATCGGCGTTATGCCAAAGGACTGCACCGTGTTTGAGGATGCGCTCTCCGGCATTGCCGCGGCACACGCGGCCGGCATAGGGAAAATCATTGCCGTTGCCTCCTCTGCTCCGCCGCAGCTTTTTCAAAATGCGCCGGGCGTTACGGATATTATTTCGCACTACGACACGTTCATACCAAAAAATGAGTAAAAAAAGGGTGCATCGGCACCCTTTTTTTGATTGCGTCATATCATAAAAGGGGTGATAGGGATGAATCCGTCCAACACATTTTCCAGCGGTATCCACGCATTAGCGCTCAGCATTGCAAATCAGTTAAACGATGCCGAACTTGCGCTTTTTGCCGCCGCTTTAACACAGCTTGCCGACACGCTTGCGGTAATTGCCGTCTGCCGCACGAACGAAGAGAATCAAGCATAAGTTTGCCGTCACAACATATTCCGTCTGAAATGCCCCGGCTTAACATATTACCATGTTTACCGCATTGCCAAAGGAAATCATGAATCTCTGTCTGTAAGCACAAATTTTAATCGGACAAAAGCCGTCCATTTAGGTCATACGCAAAAATAAATTTTGCATTTTAAAAGCCGTGCCTGTTTCGACAAGGATTATACCGCTTCGACAGTATAAAAAATCATGCGTTGCCAATACTGAAATTGGAGCCACCATTTCAGAGAAACAGGAGCGAGCGCGATGATGAACAAGGTCGAGATCTGCGGAGTCAATACATCAAAATTACCGATTCTTTCCGAGGCGGAAAAAAAGGAACTGTTTGAAAAAATTCAAAACGGCGATATGGAGGCGCGGCAAAAATTTATTTACGGCAATCTGCGCCTTGTTTTGAGCATTCTGCAGCGTTTTCACCACCGCGGCGAAAACGCCGACGATCTGTTTCAGATCGGTTGCATCGGGCTGATTAAGGCACTGGACAACTTTGACACCTCACATGACGTCAAGTTTTCAACCTATGCGGTGCCGATGATTATCGGCGAAATCCGCCGCTACCTGCGCGACAACAACCCGATCCGCGTCAGCCGTTCGATCCGCGACACAGCCTATCGGGCGCTCTCGGTCAAAGAACGCATCACTGCCGCCACCGGCCAGGAACCGGGCATTGAAGAAATCGCCAAAGAGCTGGACGTTTCCAAAGAGGATATCGCTACAGCGCTGGACGCAATTTTAGATCCGCTCTCTCTGCAGGAGCCGGTCTATCATGACGGCGCGGACGCCGTATTTGTAATGGATCAGGTAAAGGACGAAAAAAACATTGATGATTCCTGGCTTGAAAAAATCTCGTTAAAAGAGGCCATGAAAAAACTCGGTCAACGGGAGCGGCATATCTTAAACCTCCGTTTTTTTGAGGGAAAGACCCAAATGGAGGTTGCAAAGGAAATCGGCATTTCTCAGGCACAGGTGTCACGCCTGGAAAAAAACGCACTGGGCCATATGCGAAAGTATTTGTGAAACAGAAAAAAAGTCCGACAGGAAACTCCTGCCGGACTTTTTTGTCATATCTGCTTTTCTTATTTTGCAGCTGCTTTCTTTCCCTTGACTGCAGAATCTCTCCAGAGCGCCCACAGCGGACCGGATACAAATACAGAAGAGTAAAAACCAATCACAATACCGATAACAATCGGCAGCGAGAACGCCTGAATCGACGGTACACCCAGGATATAGACCATACCGATCGTCAACAGGGTTGTCACTGTCGTATTGATCGAACGGGTCATTGTCTGCATAATACTGCTGTTTGCAATATCCCCGTAAGTCTCTTTTCTTGCATGTCTGGTGTTCTCACGGATTCTGTCCATAATGACAATCGTGTTATTGATTGAATAACCCAGAACCGTCAAAACCGCAGCAATAAAGTTGGTGTCAACCGACAACTGCAGCAAGGAGTAAATACCTAAAAGGATTAACACGTCGTGTGCCAGAGCAAGCACTGCAACCACACCGGAGGTAAATTCAAACCGGAAACTTACATAAAGCAGGATTGCAAGGCATGCAAGCAGCGACATCATAATCGCGGATCTTGCCAGTTCGCGGCCGCTGGACGGCGAAACGATATCCTGATTCTTCAGAACAACGCCGGCGGTCACGGTTGCTGCCTGATCCTCTGCGGCATTGTCTGCTGCCGCAGCCTCAGTGCTATCCGCAGCTGCAGCATCCTGATTTTCTGCAGCGGTGCTGTCTGCGTCCGTATTTTCTGCGTTGTTCTCCTGTGCTGCTGCATCGTTGTTATCCTCTTCTACAACGGGAGCGCCGTACTTTTCTTCCAGTGCCTTGGTGATTGCGGCAACCTTATTCATAGAGAAGTCCGAGCGCTCTTCATCGGTTTCAAGACTGTTGTCAAAACCAAACTTGATGACAACTTCATCCCCGGACTGCTGCACCGAAGACGGGCTCTGTGAATCACCCAGCGCCTTATCCACGATTTCCTGTACATCGGAAACGGTAAATGCCTCTGCAATCTCATAGGTTACCGCCATACCGCCTGCAAAGTCGGTATCTAAGTTAAATCCGCGGAAGATCAAGGATGCGATCGAAACCAAAACCAGGACAGCCGCAATGGATAAAAAGATTTTACGATTCTTTACGATGCTAAACATTACGCCTTGCCCCCTTTCATAGACTCTGCATCCGCTTTCTTGCTAATGCCGTAAAGCCAGAGGTTTTTCACATTCATACCAATCATCTGCTTAAGCAGGAATTTGGTAACAAAGATTGCGGAGAGCATGGATACGATAACACCGATGAACAAGGTGATACCAAATCCCTTAATGGTACCGGTACCCAATACCCATAGAATTACTGCCGAAATAATGGTGGTAATGTTGGAGTCAATGACGGCGGTCAGCGCACGGTTAAATCCGGCGTCAACGGCACTTCTTACCGTCTTGCCCAGACGAAGCTCCTCTTTGACACGCTCAAAAATAACGACATTGGCATCGACTGCCATACCGACTGACAGGATGATACCTGCGATACCCGGCAGGGTCAGGTTTACATGCACATTCGCCAAGATGATAAACACAATCGCAAGATAGGAAAGCAGTGCGATATCTGCGAGCAGTCCCTGCAGACGGTAAATTAAAAGCATAAACAGCATAACCAGAATCAATCCGATAATGCCGGCTCTCAGTGCGTTCGAGAGTGCCTCGTCACCGAGTGTTGCACTGACGGTACGAACCTCAACCTGTTCCAGCGAGAACGGCAGCTTACCGGATTTGATGTTTGCCGCAAGGCTTCTTGCCTCTTCAGCGGTAAATTCACCGGTAATCACACAGGTGTTACTGTCGATACGCTCGTTGACTCTCGGCATGGAAAGCGGCTGGTTATCCATCACGATTGCGATGTTCTGGCCGACCAGTCTGCCGGTTGCCTCTGCAAACTTATCACGGCCTTCATCGGTCAGTTCCAGGCTGATATAGTAAGAGTTTTTGCTCATACCCTTATCGGTCTGGCCGAACTCTGCCGACGCATTCTTTACGTCGCTGCCGCTCATGACAACATTGCCGCTCGGATCCTGGAACTCCAGCTGTGCGGTAGCACCCAGAGTTTCGACTGCCTCTTGTGCGTCCTGTACGTCCGGCAGCTCAACCCGAACCTTGTCGCTGCCCTGTCTGGTCAGCGTTGCCTCGGTGTAGCCCTGGCTATCCAAACGGGTCCGCAGCATGCTCACCACGGTATCCATCTCATCATCGGTGGGTTCATCCGTCTGTGCCTTATACACAATCACGGTACCGCCCTTTAAATCAAGACCCTGGGTAATTCCGTCTTCGTCAAGAATACCAGGGAAACGAACTTTGTCCGTAATGTCAAGACCGTAAAGGCCGACATAAAGAAGTGCTGCAATTACCAGAATAATTGCCGTAAATTTTACAAAACTTCTGGACACTTTTCTTCCTCCTTTGTTTAGGTACTTCCTTCCCTATTTTAATGATAATTCCATTTCCGGTTATTGACCGGATTGATTATTTTACAATTTTACAAATCGGCATCCTTCGCCTAACACCTCATCACAATGCCATAATCCGGGAATCCTTCTATCCCGGCAACCTTAAAAAAGGCGAACGCCCCTCTTCTGCCGTCGCGCGGCGCAAACCACGCCGGCAGATACCCTGCCGCAGAAAACGGAATTGCTTTTTGCATCCGCTGCGCGGAATCCGTGCTGATTACTGGTGCCGCGCGGTATACCGCACCTCTCTCCGGCTCCGCCGGAACGCTCATGGATGCGGTACGGCTGATGATATTGAGTTCGGGCGCTTGCTCTCCCATGCAGTTTTCCGCCGCAGATACAATATAATTTAAAACCAGAGAGCAAAGCAGGGATGACACCATAAGCAAAACCAGCGCCATCGCCAGTCTGCCTTTTCTGTGTTTTTTCACCATGCGTCTCCCACCCCGTTTCTCAAACCGCGGCATCAAAGCCTCGGCCGCACATAACAACGCCTTATTATAACCTTATCGGCGGCGCAAGTCAAGCGTTTCGCGCAAAATGTTAAATATATTTAAACACAACGGCCACAGGATGCCAGAGATTGTCTTTTTCAGGCGAGCTTGGTTTCGTTGATAAAGAGTTCAAAGCCGGTGCCCAAAAAGTCCGCCGCCCGTTTGCACATTGCCATACGCGTTAAAAAGATCTCAAAATAATCCATTACAGAGCAGATTTCGTTGTCAATCGTAAGTTTCAGCCGAATCACCTTGTCATTGCAGACCGCAATGTCCGACTGCGTCACGGCATAATTGACGCGGTCGTGGATATCAAACGCCGAGCGGTCACGGTTGCGCACCCGACTGCGGCGCACGTCTGATTTGTCGGCCAGAATCAAGGCGGCTGCTACCTGGTTGACCGGCGTTCCCGTTCCCTCATCATGGTTGCCGATGGCGGCAATCACCTTTGCGATTTCTCTGGGTTCCATTCCCATACGGGTCAGAATCTGAAACGCAATCACCGCACTGCTCTGCGCGTGATCGATCCGATTTACCACATTGCCGATATCGTGAATATAGCCTGCAATCCGCGCAAGTTCGGCCGTTCTTTTATCAAAATGCAATGCAGTCAGGATATCATGCGCCACCTTTGCCGCACGCTGTGCATGCAGCAGAGAGTGGTTGGTAAGCCCCAAGGTTCCTAAGTATTTATCGCCCATTTCCAGGTATGTTTTAATTTCCTTGTTCTTTACGATGTCCTGAAACGTAACCGTCACCGCATTTTGTTTCTCTGCCTCATATTCTGCATCCATTTTGCAATCCTCCTATCCGTCTTTATCGGGCCGCGTCAAAGGCCGAGTTCCGCCTCAACCGCCTTGGCATAAAGGCTGCACTCCACCCGTTTTCTCTGTAATTTGCAGCTCATCTCATGCGGTTCATTGATGTCACCGTTTAAGAGACAGGCATTTGCCATACAGCCGCCGCTGCAATAAAATTTTGCAAAGCATTCGCGGCATTTCGGCTTTGTATATACATTACAGGACTCAAAGGTCTTTCGCAGCTCCATATTGACAGAATCATCCTCGATGGTACCCATCTTATAAGCCTCGTTGCCCACAAACTGGTGACAGGGATAAACATCGCCGTTCGGTGCAACCGCCAGGTATTCACACCCTGCGCCGCAGCCGGATAGCCGTTTGATGACGCAAGGCCCCTGATCCAGGTCAATCATAAAATGGAAGAAATTAAATCCTCTGCCTTCCTTTTTCCGCTCCAAATATGCGTCAACCAGCTTTTCGTACTCGGCATAGATTTTCGGCAGATCCTCCTCACGCAGAGCATAGGGCGCATCCGGCTCACTGACAACCGGCTCGACCGACGTCTGTTTAAAT
>URTH01000074.1 GCA_900550775.1 uncultured Eubacteriales bacterium
GGCTGGACGCGGTCGGCGGCGAGGTGCTGGTGGATTTGATGGCGAAGGAGGGCTATGATATTCAAGAAAACTACCGGGACTGCGGCTGCATGATTTACGATGCAAAAAAACAGGATGTCCACGCCGGCGGCAGCGGCTGCGGCTGTATTGCATCTGTCCTGTGCGGATATATTTTCGATCAGATGAGAGATCACCGGTGGAAAAAGATTTTGGCGGTCGGCACCGGTGCGCTGCTCAGTCCCACCTCCAGTCTGCAAGGGGAGTCTGTGCCGGGGATTGCCCATGCGGCTGTGTTTTGTGCGGCGGACAGTCTGTCGTAGAAAGAATCGATAGGAGGTGAGCAAATGCAGTATTTTCATGCGTTTTGGGTCGGCGGTCTGATTTGCGCGGCTGCGCAAATTCTCATTGACAAGACCAAGCTGACGCCGGGACGGATTCTGGTTTTATTTGTCGTGACCGGCGCCATATTGGGCGCGATCGGCGTGTATGATCCCCTGGTGCGTTTTGCCGGCGCCGGCGCCAGTGTGCCGATTATTGGCTTTGGCAACGTCTTGGCACAGGGGGTTATCAAGGGCGTTGAGGAGCACGGGCTGCTTGGAATCATTACGGGCGGAACCGAGGCCGCGGCCGGCGGTATCGGGGCTTCGATTTTGTTTGGATTTTTGGCGGCGCTGATTTTTAAACCCAAGGTGAAATCATAAAAAAGCAGAAAAGCCGTTTGAATATGGCTTTTCTGCTTTTTTGGGGGTTGTCAATGTTTTGAATATTTGATATACTGGTGGACGAGACTTTTGGTGATTTATGGAAAAAGCTTTGCGCCGGCTTAAAATTCTATCTGCGCAAGGTCAATCAAACAGGGATTTTCCAGACAGAGGGCGCGCCAGGTCTCGGCCAGCTTCGTCCATGTTTCAAAATCGATGATGCCGGTGATGGGAATCCCGTTTTGCCGCTGAAACAGTTCTACGGCGTCGGTGGTTTCCTGACTGAACAGGCCGTCCGGATTGATAAGGGGGCCTCCCTCCAGCAGGTGATTCCGGCGCAGAAAGATTTCTGCCTCAAAGACATTTTGCCGATGGTTGTGCATGTTGTGTTTCATAAGCGCCTCCTTTGAAAGGTCGTATCGGATAAAAACGGAACGGCCGAAGGATGCCGGATATTTCCTCTTCGGTCGGATCCTGATGGTTTTAATTCACCGCTTGGGATTGGGAGAGCGGATAGCCCGGATATTGCCCCGGAGAACGATCCTCGCCCAGGATAATATCGTTATAAAGCTCTGCAATGGCGTTCCAGGTGCTAAGGCCCACCACGCCGCGCACCGGCAAACCGTAAGCGCGCTGAAACGCGATGACGGCACGCTGCGTCTCCTGGCCGAAATATCCGGTTGGCGATACGGACGGGATGGCGTCGTTAAATTCTGCAATTTTATTTAAATAAGTTTGAAGAGCACGCACATTTTCGTTGTTCTGGCCGCGGCGCAGGACAGAACCCGGGTACATCGCGGCGCCCTGTCCGCGGTAGTCGGAAGGAAGCCCGGCGATGACGGAGATGTAGCGCGAATACAGGGCATTCCAGGTCGTCTCATCGACAACTCCGGTTTCAGGCAAGCCTTCGGATTCCTGAAATGCACGGACGGACTGTGCGGTGGATGGGCCGTAGACGCCATCGATATCCGTCTTTGGAATATAGTCGTTAAATTCTGCAACGATGTTCAAAAAATACTGGATCAGGCTAACCTCGACGCCCTGACTCCCGACCGATAGCTCCGTGCGGTACTGGCGGTTTACAAGGTCAAGCTTGACGCCCTCCGAATCCAGCTCGGAAAGGCGTTTTACCGTGCTGAAGACAAACAGGATTTTGTACCATGTTTCTTTTCCGACAATGCCATCCTGGGCAAGGTTGAATATTTTTTGAAATTCCTTGACAGCGTCCTCGGTCGCTACGTCAAACAGTCCGTCGGAGTACATAATTTTGGGGATTGCCGGGTAGTTTCGGGAGATTCGGTTTAAGTACAGCTGAATTTGAGTCACGCGCTGGTTGCTGTCTCCGAGACGCAGGGGTGTTTCCGGATAGACCATAGGTGGTGTCATATCGGCAATCGGTGCGTTGGTGACAAGGGAGATGTCGTCACCGTAATAATAAGCGAGAATGTCGTAGACGCTATAGCCTTGGTTGGCAAGCTCCACCGTTCCCCACTGAGAAAGGCCGCCGGGACAGACGCTGGTTGTGCCGTTGCAGTATCTGGCAAAGATGGGGTCCAGGTTTCCTTTGCGGACGATGTAATTGTTAAAAAGTCCGTCAACCAGTCGGCTGATGTTTTCAAAAATATCTCTGCCGTGAACATAGGACTGGTCGTATTGCGTGGAGTTGGTAATGTCAAAGTCATAGCCCTGCGCCCGGTAGTGCGCAGTAAAGATACGGTTTAGGGCATAGGTGACCTGGGCGTAGATGTTGGCGCGGATGGCGTTCTCCGGCCAGGTCGGATAAATCTCGCTGGAAGCGACATTTTTAATATACTGAACAAAGGGTACGGTCACATTCGGCGCCGAGGCGTCGTCGGGTACGCCCAGATGCACCGTGATGTTTTGCGGAATATAAAAGGTAAGGGACATTGCGTTTCCTCCTTAGCTTGATATTAGCGATTCGAACCTGCCTTAATCGGCGCAATTTTAGAATATTTTAGCTTGTCGTCTTTGCCGGGTTCTAACGTGCGTCAGTTGTGTCTTCGTCTACTACGATATCAAACTGTCCGGCATCGCGTTCGGATAAGGGAATCAGACTGACCGGCTGAATCGAATTGATTTTGTCAAAGATGGGAACATTGACGGCGTCCTCGGTATAATAGCCTTCGTATTCGACTTTAATGTTATAATTGCTGTACGGGCGTACGACGCTGTCCGGCGTCTGCGAATAGCTGCTCTGCGGTGCGGGCAAGAGCAGGGGTGCGGTTCGGCCGCTTTCATCAGTCAAAAGGTCGGCAATCTGTGTACTTTGATTCCCGGCGGTTGAGACGGTGACTCTGGCACCCGAAACCGGGATTGCGCCTTTTGCCAGCGTGACCTGCACCACCAGAGAGCCCTGGCCGATCGGCGCGGTGTCGTCTCTGCCGGAAAAATCCTCTCCCTCTAACAGACGGGAGGAACTGCGGTTTTTCGGGGACATAAGCGTGCCGGCGAGCGCTTCGTTAAATTTTTGATAGGTTTCGTTCATATCCATCGCCTCCTAGCCGAAAGATGCCGATATTTTGCCTTTTCAGGCGGATTTGGATTGCTTTCTTTCGACTAAGAGTATGGTATGCCGAAAAATACGATTGGTGCATGGACGATTTTATGTTTTGAGAGGAGAGATGCCAAATGAATCAGGAGCAAAAGGCCTTCGGCCTGACGATCGGAAAATGCGGAGAGGAGACGGTAACCTGCGGACTTTGCGGCAGGATTCTGGGATATATCAAAAAGGAGCATTGCAAAAGCCTTTACCTGCACCTGTTTTGTGCCTGCGGTGCCGACGGTTATCTGAGACTGGGCGAAATCCCGGACAACGCGTCTGCCGATGCGGCCGACAAAACCGAGGAGCGTATTTGCTGCACAAATTGCAGAAGTGTACTGTTTGCGGTAACGCATCATGTAAAGTTTTATAACTTTTGTGCCGAGTGTCGGTGCGGTACATTTTTTGACCGTGATTATGTCAGAAAAAGGACATTATATCAAAAATTAGGGGATTGAGGTTTACATAATACCGTGCTATGTCGTTTTGAAGCGGACAAAATATGCCAAAAAGGAAGTAAAAAGGGGGCTTTCGTCCAATGTCATAATATGCGACACGGATTTATTGAAAAATTTAGTGAAAACGTGCATAATAGTAAGGTAGGCAAGGCAGAGTACATGAGTGGGATGAGGGAGCCCGATATCGTGTACAATGCCTTACCGAATACATTTTAGATATTGGGGGATATATGACAGTGAAAGGGTTTGATTTTCGCGATGAGGGGGACCGATTGTATCGGGTACAGTTTGAGGTGCTGAATGATGGAGGAAGTCATCGGCCTTATGGGATTGGAGCAACAATTTATACGGACGGAAAACGAATTGAAACAACGGAGGCAAGAAATCGGTTCTTTACCAGGGCAGAGGCGGAGGAAAATATCAAGATGCTCTGCAAATTTCAAGTGACACCATGCACTTTGCGTGATGTAATATAACCAACCAACCAAAATAGAAAAAGCCGTTCTGCTTTTGCAGGCCGGCCTTTTCTATTTTTCGTCAAAAATTAAAAAAAAGAGTAGACACCCGGCTATCTTTTGTGCTATGATAGAAGAAGTAAAGTTGTGGGAGTGTCTGGAGGTAAAACATGGATATTTTTGTAGAACAATTAGTAAAAAAGCAAAAAACAGGCAAGGACTATCTGCGCATTGCCGCATGCCTGATCGGCGTGTTTGCCGCGCTTTTTGCCATGACATTCGGTATGGCAATCCAGGGGATCGGCTTTATCATCTTTGTTGTGTGCTGCGCGCTGATCTATGCAATGTATTTGCTGATTACCGCGACCAATATGGAGTATGAGTATTGCTTTACCAACGGTTCGCTGGACGTTGACAAGGTCATCAACCGCCGCAGCCGGAAGCGGATGCTTAGCCTGAATACGCGGAAAATTGAGATCATGGCAACCAAAAACAACCGCGCGTTTCAAAGGAATTTGGAGGATCGCAGTCTGAAAAAGGTTTATGCCTGCACGAGCGTCCAGGCGGAGGACTTGTGCTTTTTGGTTTATATTGAGGAGAGCGGTGCGAGAAAGATGCTGCTCTTTAACCCGAACGAAAAGATCAGAGACGGGATTCGGCGTTATAATCCGCAGAAGGTGTTTTTGAATGATGAAAACCGGGATTGATGTGGTAGAAATCAGCCGCATTTCCGGGATGCCGCGCCTTGCGGCGTTTGTCAAACGGGTCTTTACCAAGGAAGAGGCGGCGTACTTTGAAAAAAAGGGGCAAAACCGTTTTGAGAGCATTGCGGGACACTTTGCCGCAAAGGAAGCGTTCTCCAAGTACATGGGCAGCGGTATGCGCGGCTTTTCCTGGAAGGATATCACGGTCTGCCATGACGAAATGGATAAGCCGTACCTAAAGTTTATGGGGCATCGCATTGCGGCGGATTTGAGTATCAGCCATTCCAAAACCGTGGCAGTGGCCGTTGTCTGCGGTGAGGAGGACGCCCTCGGCGGCGCCAATGCGGAACAGATCAAGGCGTATTGCGCCTTGATGCCGAAACGGTTTGACACCATGCACAAGGGTGACTGCGGCAGCGTGCTGATTGTGGCAGGCTCTAAGGGGATGACCGGTGCGGCCGCGCTTTGCGCGACGGCGGCGCTGCGCTGCGGCAGCGGACTTGTTACCGTGGGCACCCCAAAAAGTGAGCAGCCGATTTTAGCGGTCAAGCTGACCGAGGCAATGACGCTGCCGCTCCCCGATCGGGACGGTGTGCTTTCTCCGGCGTTTTTGCCGGTTGTGCTGAAGAAACTGGAGAAGTCGGACGTCTGCGCGTTAGGGCCGGGTCTCGGCGCCGCGGAGGAACTTTGGCAGAGCATCGGTACACTGCTTGCGACAAAGAAGAAGACGGTTTTGGATGCCGATGGTCTAAATGCGCTGGCCGGGCATATAAATATATTGGAAGAGCCGCACGGCGACGTGGTGCTTACGCCGCATCCGGGAGAGATGGCGCGTCTTTGCGGCGTGTCCGTTTCGGAGATTGCGAAGGCGCGCGAGACGATTGCGGCGGATTTTGCAAGGCGCTATCGGGTTACGCTGCTGCTAAAGGGAAAGAATACGGTGATTGCATCGCCCAGAGGGGAGATCCATCGGAATCCGACCGGAAACAGCGGCATGGCGACCGGCGGCATGGGTGACGTGCTGACCGGGGTGATTGCGTCGCTGATGGGACAGGGACTGGACGGGTATAATGCCGCCGTTTTGGGCGCATTTATACACGGACTTTCCGGGGATCTGGCGGCGGCCGAGATCGGCGCATTCGGTATGCTGGCCGGCGACGTGGCAGACAGAATCGCACGCGCGATGGCGCTGCTGCACCGATTTGAGCCGTAAATGAGGCAATAACGGAGGGATTGTGTGAGGCGTGGTATTTCGGTTCTTTTGACCGTGATACTCATGATGATCCCGGTGGCATGTAAAACCGATGTCAACCGGAAAATCCACCAAAGATATGCAAATTTAAAAAGCTATACGGCGCGCGTCCGCGTGAGCGTAAACGGGAATAAGGGAACCGAGGTTTATGAACTGTCACAAAGCTTTTGTGCGCCGGATCGGTACCGTACCGAGGTGATCAGCCCCAAGAGAATGGAGGGGACGGTCAGCGTTATCGCAGGCGGCAGTATGTGGTACCGCAGTGCCGGCACCCCGGCAATCCGCATGGAGCAAGGCTTTTTTCAGGAGGGTCGGGATTACCTCTTCCTGCACGACTTTTTGGAAGAGTATTTTAAAGAAAGTACGGCGCCCCTGACAGAAAATGAAGAGGGGCTGGTGCTTTTGGCCGCGCCGGTGCGCGGCGATCAGGCATATCGCTTTACGCAAAATCTTTGGATCGATGCCAAAAGCAACCTGCCGCGGACTTTGGTTACCTATGATGAAAAGGGGAACGAGATGCTGCGCGTGGAATATGAGGATTTTGTGGTAAACCCCGCGCTTTCGGACAGTGTTTTTGAGCCTTAACCTGATGCCGCCGCTGCGCGGCAGAACAGAGAGAAGTTTGTCAGATAAAAAGGAGTCGCTGCAAAAGATGAAATGGGATGAAAGAGCGTGGGTCGAAATCGATCTTGATGCGCTCAGAAACAATATCAAAAGAATCCGTGACTATGTTCGGCCGGAGACCAAGATTTTAGGTGTCGTCAAGGCGGACGCCTACGGACACGGGTGCATGCAGGTCGCAAGAACGCTGCTTCAAAACGGCGCGGATTGGCTTGCGGTGGCCTGTATTGATGAGGCGGTGCAGCTGCGGCGAAACGGGATTACCTGTCCGATTCTGATTCTGGGTCATACCAGTGAAGAAGAGGCGGAGCGTGTCGTCAAAGAGGATATTACGCCCGGCTGTTACAGCTATGCGCTTGCCAGCGCCATATCGCACGCAGCCGTAAAGCTGAAAAAGCGCGCCAAGATTCATATCAAACTGGACACCGGGATGGGGCGTGTCGGGTTTCGGTATACCGAGGACGAGGCGGTCAATCAGGAGACGATCGATACGATCCTTAAGATTGCAATTTTGCCGGGGCTGGACGTGGACGGCATATTTACGCATTTTTCGGTCGCCGATGAGGCGGACGATGACTATACAAAATTACAGTTTTCGCGGTTTCAAAGTGCCTGCGACCGCTTAAAGGCAAACGGGCTTACCATTCCGATCAAGCATTGCTGCAACAGTGCGGCTCTGATTCGGTTTCCCAAGATGCATATGGATATGGTGCGGCCGGGGATTATTTTGTACGGGTTAAAGCCTTCCTCATTTGTGGACTGCGGTCGGCTGCACCTGCACCCGGTGATGCAGTTTAAGGCAAAGATCACCAACTTAAAGGAAGTGGAGAGCGGCGTCAGCATCAGCTACGGCCGGCGGTTTAAGACAAGCGGATCGGCAAAGATTGCAACCATCCCGGTCGGGTATGCGGACGGCTATTCCAGAACGCTTTCCGGAAAGAGCCAGGCGATCGCCGGCGGAAAATTATGCAACCTTGTCGGAAATATTTGTATGGATCAATGTATGATTGACGTTACATCGGTCAATAATATATCTGTCGGCGACGATGTCATTTTGTTCGGCAGGAGCGATGATATAGAATTACCGGTAGAGAGCCTTGCCGAGAAAATGGGAACCATCAATTATGAAGTCCTTTGTGCCATCGGCAGG
>URTH01000075.1 GCA_900550775.1 uncultured Eubacteriales bacterium
GGATTTATCATTTGCAGGATCGGCTTTTATACGAGATCACGGCCGATCACAGTGACGCCTACGCGCGCTATGAGGCCGGCAATATCCGGTATCCAAAGATCCGCACGGATCGGACGCGCCGCAGCCTGACCCATCTGCTTGGACTCAATCAGGATTTTGCACCCGTGTTTTCCAGCCCTGCCATGGTGCGGAAAAATGACAGCTTTTTGATTTGCACAGACGGCTTTTGGGAAAACATCCACGAGCGCGAGATTGAAAAAACGTTAAAACGCTCCAAAAACGCCAAGGACTGGCTTTGCCGTATGGAAAAAATTGTGGAGAAAAACCGCGCAAGCGGAAAATATACAAAGATCTTGGATGATTACAGCGCGATTACGGTTTGTATTTGACGGTGTAACCCTCCAAAACAACGGACAACAAACAAAAAGAAAGGTATCTCATTATGAAAAAGAAAATCCTGTTCCCTCTTTTTTTACTGATTCTGCTGCAAAGCATGCACGTCTTTGCAACCGGCGTTACCCTGAATTTACTGCACGGCGGGCTCTCGCTGCTGGATTCGCTGCTGCTGATTGCCATCGGCCTGGTGATTATCGGCGTGCTTCTTATCTGCATTGCCCTGTTTAAACCGCTGCCGGAACCAAAAGAAGATGCAGCAAAGGATATCGATGCGGATTCTGATGAAGATTTGGACGAAGACGATTTTGATGATTCCGAAGGTTTCGACGAGGACGACGAGGATGATGACATCGAGGACAATGATGATACAGACTATGACGATGAAGATGACGAAGATGAAGATTCTGAGGATGATGAATCCGGCGAAGATGACAGAGACGATGAGGATGCCCCGGATGACAGCGAAGAACCTGTAAGTGATGAGGGCGTTTCGGACACAGACGATACAGACGATGCGGATAACACACCGGAAACGGACGAAGAGCCGGGACTCCCAACGGAGGAAGAAAACGCAGAAGATTCCGAAAGCCCGAAAGAGGCCGAGACTGTACAGCCGGAACCGACAGAGGAAAAGATTTATCCCAAGCTGACCTTGGTTGATACAAGAACGCACGACTTTAAAATTCTTCCTCTCACCGGAAAGACCACCATCGGACGCAGACGGAGCAATGATTTGGTGCTGAGTGACAACACGGTTTCCGGTCAGCATTGTATCATTTTGACCGATGGCGAAGACATCTATATTCAGGATCTGGATTCTACCAACGGCACTTTCTTAAACGGAAAACGGATTCATGAAAAAACCGTATTGCAGCGCGGTGACAAGCTGATGCTCGGCAAGCAGGAATTTACCGTAAACCTATAACGAATACAAAGTGAAACGAGCTGCCCGAAAAGGCAGCTCGTTTTCGTGATAAGGAAAGGGTTTAGCGATACAGGTCTGCTCTGTTCAAATCACCGAACAGCGCCATCTTCTTTTCAACCACCTTTTTCATGGCCTCAATGCAAGGCGGATAAATCGCATTCGGCTCGATCCACTTCGGATTTTCGGCAAGAACCTTTCTGCATTCTTCATAGAATGCGAACTTGATGTCACTGGAGATGTTAATCTTAGAAATACCGATCTTCACCGATGCGGCGATTTCTTCATCCGGGTTACTCGAACCGCCGTGAAGAACCAGCGGAACATCCACGGTATCACGGATTGTTTTCAAAAGATCCAGCTTCAGCTCCGGCTTCATGTCCTTCGGGTAGATACCGTGCGCCGTTCCGATTGCGACCGCTAAGGAGTCGATCCCCGTTTTATCGATAAAGTCTTTTGCCTGTTTCGGATCCGTATAGATAATATCGGAACCGCCCTCATAGGAATCCCCGGTTGTACCGATGGTTCCTAGCTCCGCCTCAACCGAAACGTTAGACGGATGTGCAACAGCGACCACCTTTTTGGTAATTGCAATGTTATCCTCATAGGACATGTGGGACGCATCGATCATCACCGAGGTAAAGCCGCAGCGAATTGCACGGAGCACTTCTTCAAACTTGCCGCCGTGATCCAAATGGATTACCATCGGCACGCGGGACTGATATGCCTCTTCGATACAGGTTTTGATAAAGCTGTCGCCCAGGTATTCCAGCTCGGTCGGGTGAATCGCCAGAATAACCGGTGCGTTCTGCTCGTTGGCGCTCTCGACAACGCCCTTTAAGATTGCCTCGCTGCCGATGTTAAAGGCCGGCACTGCAAATCCGTTTTTGTCCGCTACTGCAAGCATTTCTTTCATATTGATTAACATGGTGTATCTCTCCTTTTCTATTTTACAAGATTTTTATTTTTTCCGTCAGAACCTGACAGTTTAATATATTCCCGCACTACGGCACGGCTGCGCTTTTCCACCTCGCTGACAAGGTCAAAAAAGTTGATATCCGGCTGCTCTTTCAAAACTGCGGCGGCAGCGTCACGGTTTGCATTCATAAAATCGCAGCCCACATTGATTTTATTGATTCCATATTTCACCGCATTCACAATATTCTCACGGCCGGAGCCGGAGCCGCCGTGCAGCACCAGCGGTGCCTTGGTGCGGCGCTTGATCTCTTTTAGCCGCTCGATATCAAATTTTGGCGTCATTCCCTTTGGATAGTTCCCGTGGGAGGTACCGAAAGAAATGGCCAGGGCATCAATCCCGGTTTTTTCAAAAAAGATTTCCGCCTGTTTCGGGTCGGTATACATGGCCTCCTGTGTTAAAGCGCCGCCCTCACTGGCACCAAGGCAGCCGATCTCGCCCTCTACGCTGATTCCTCTCGCGTGCGCATAATCCACAACTTCCTTAGTAATCCTGATGTTTTCTTCAAAGTCAAACCGCGAAGCATCGATCATGACCGAAGAAAATCCGTCATCCATGGCACGCTGCACAATATCACGTTCCTGTCCGTGATCTAAATTCAGTGCAACGCAAACCGAGGCTTGCTCCGCCAGCGTTCTGACAATCGGACAGATCAGCCGACTGTCACAATGATGAATAAAGTGATCCTGAAAGATGTTAATGATAATGGGTGCATTTTCCTCTTCGGCAGCAGTAATCACCGCACGTGCCGTCTCAAGGTTAAAGCAGTTGATTGCCATGACCGCATAACCGTTTTGATTCGCATCCTCCAGCATCTCTTTCATGGAAACATACATCGCTAAAAACCGTCCTTTCTTTCTCGGAGGAGGATTTTCTGCGCCCCGTCATGCAGGGCGCATTTCCTCCTTCACGCTGCCTGTCTCTTAGCCGATTTTAATCTCTGATAAGTCGAGTTCTTCCTCGTCATCGAGTACAACGACATCCTCTGCCTTTGCATCCTTCTTGAGAAGAACCAGCAGCAGCGCCGTCACTACAGTTCCGGCCGTCAGTGCCAGCATAAAGCCCCAGGGGTTGATCACTGCCGGTACGATAAACATACCGCCGGAGGGAACCATAGAACCTACGTTTAAGATCATGATCAGACTTCCGCCGACAGCCGCACCGATTGAACAGGATGCGATCACGCGGATCGGGTCAACTGCGGCAATCGGGATAACGCCCTCGGTAATCATACAAATTCCCATCGGAAATGCGATTTTAATGTTGTCGGTCTCGCTCTTGGTATAGCGGGATCTGCGGATCAGCCAGGACAGCGCCACGCCGAACGGCGGAATCATGGATGCACAGATTTTTACTGCCTCCGGGCCGTAAACGCCGTCCATCAGCAAACCGTCTGCAAACAGAGACGCAACCTTGTTAACCGGGCCGCCAAAGTCAAACGCTGCCATCGCGCCCATGATCGCACCAAACACACCGCGGGAACCGGTCTGCATGTTAACCAGGAAGTTCTCCAGCTGCTCCGACGCCCAGGCAATCGGACCGCCGATGACAAAGAACATAATCAAACCGATCACGACGGATGCAAGAAGCGGGATAATCATCATCGGCATCAAGCCCTGCGCCCACTTCGGCACCTTTAAATGGTTCTTTAAAAATTCTACAAAATAACCGGCAAGGTAACCGCCGAGCATACCGCCGAGGAAACCGGCGCCCATGTTCTGCGCGATCATACCCATCAGTAAACCGGGTGCAATACCGGGACGATCCGCAATGGAATAAGCGATTGCCGCGCCCATCACACCGGGGAGCAGCGACATTCCGTAAACGCCCAGCGTAACCGCCGCCTGCCAAATCGTATAACCTGCTTTATAATCTGTAATCGTATCCGGATTTCCGCCAAAGATATTACCGATCGCAATCAGCAAGCCGGAGGCCACGACCAGCGGCAGCATAAACGAAATCCCGGTTAATGCGTGTTTTTTCAGTTGCAGCTTCTTCCACATATTTGTATCCTCCTTTATTTTTTCAGTTCGTCCTGAATCTTTGTAATCAGCGCCTTCGGCGATTTGATGGCAATATGGGTCGGCACCTCAACGGTGCGCTTGCCGGCAAACCGCTCTCTGCCGCCCACCTTGATATCCGCCGCGATAATCACAACATCTGCCTCGCGGATATCCTTTTCCGTCAGAGCGTCCTCCGTACCGATGGTGCCCTGTGTTTCGATGTGTACCTCATGTCCCAGTTCTTTTGCGGCCGTTACCAGCTTTTCTTTTGCAATATAAGTATGGGCAATGCCGGAGGTACAGGCTGCGATTCCTACGATTTTCATGTTCATTCTCCTTTCTTATTTTAATATGATATCTCGTACTTCTACTTCTTCTTATTCGGAAAAAATGGCAATCAGTTCGTCTTCGTCCTTTGCCGCAAGCAGCCGCTGACAGGTTTCCTCGCTTGCCAGCTTTCTGGCAATCTGAGACAGCAGACGTACATGGTTGCCGCCCTGATCTCCGTCGCCGACCGCAAGCAGAACCACCAGCTTCACCGGCTTATCATCCACGCTCTCCCAGGCAACCGGCGCGTCAAGCTTTGCGATCGCAACCGTTGTCTCTTTCACGCTTTCTGACTTTCCGTGCGGAATCGCAATGCCGTTTCCGATCCCGGTGGTCGAAATTTCCTCCCGTTTTAAAACGTCCTCTAAAAATGCCTTCGGATCAGCCAGCGCGCCGGTTTGATCCAGCAGCTCTGTCATTTTTCTCAGCGCATCTTCTTTATCCTTTGCGCCAAGTGAAAGTGAAATCCGTTCCTTTTTCAGTACCTCTGCAACATTCATACCGTCTCTCTCCTTTTCGCAATCATTTTTTGTACCGCGTGCTCGTCCTCTGCCATCAGAACGTCCCGCGCAAACTTTTTCGCATCCGCAAGGTCAATGCCGGATATTTTATATTTCATGCGGCTGACCATCGGCAGCGGCACGCTGAATTTTTTCAGTCCCATGCCCAGCAAAATCTCGGTAAAGTCTGTGTTTGCGGCCAGATCACCGCATACGCTGACCTCGATTCCCGCATCCATTCCTGCCGCGATAACATCGGAAATCAAACGAAGCACTGCCGGATGACACGGCTGATATAGTGCGCTGACCGCGGCGTTGCCCCGATCGGCTGCCATCACATACTGCACCAGATCGTTTGTACCGATGCTGAAAAAGTCACAGTGCTTTGCAAACTGCCTTGCCATCAAAGCGGCCGCCGGCGTCTCAATCATGATGCCAAGCGAGACCTGCTTGCAGTAATCCGCATTCTGCTGTCTGAGCCGTTCCTTGGTGCGCCGCAAAAGCTCCTTAGCCGACCTGATTTCATCAAGGCTTGATACCATCGGCAGCATTACCTTAACCTGTTTTCCGACGCCGGCGCGTAAAATCGCTTCCAGTTGTGCCATAAATACATCGGGGTTTTTCAGGCAAAGGCGGATTCCGCGGCATCCCAAAAACGGGTTTTCCTCCGCATCACACGGAAGGTACGGAAGCGGCTTGTCACCGCCGACATCCAGCGTTCGAATCGTCACCAGGTTCGGCGCAACGGCATCAATTACCGTGCGGTATGCCTTGGTCTGCTCCTCAATCTTCGGCATGGTCTGATAGGAGGAATATAAAAATTCCGACCGATAAAGACCAACGCCGTCAAACTTCTGTTCCTTGCTGCCGCTGAGGTCTGCCGGCTTGCCGATGTTGATACAAACGGCAATTCTGCTGCCGTCCTTGGTATAGGCGTCCGCCTTTTTGATTTCCTCTAAGCGTTTAACAAGCGCCGCCTCTTCCTGCAAAAGCGCCTGATACCTCTGCGCCGTCTTTGCATCCGGCTCGGTCACCAACTCACCGTGATAACCGTCTAAGTATGCATTGCCCTCTCCGACCGCCGATTTTAAGTCTTTCACGCCGACCACAGCCGGGATTCCGATGGACTTTGCCAAAATCACAGTATGGGACGCGGCGCCGCCGTATTCGGTCACCAGACCTGCCAGGCGCCGGTGGTCGAAACGCATGGTGTCAACCGGTGTCAGCTCGTCTGCGGCAAGGATATACTTCTCCTCACCGTCCGGAAAGACAATGTCGCCGTCCTCTCCGCGGAAAACCTCTAAAAGCAGCTTTCCGATATATCGGATATCATCCGCTCTCTGGCGCAGATACTCGTTTTCCTTTGCACTAAGGATCGCGGCCATCGACTCGCAAACCTTGATAATCGCCGTTTCCGGCTCGGTGCCGGCCGCAATATCCTCCTTGATCGGCTCCATCAGCATGGCGTCCTCCAGCAGCATCCCATAGGCTGCAAAAATCTTCGCCTGCTCCTCGCCCAGTGTTTTCAGGGTTTTCTCCTGCATGGCCTTTACCGATGCCTGTGCCCTCTCGATGGTCTCATCAATGGTGATCGGTGTGCTCTTTTTTGCCTCTCTCTTCAGATAAAAGATCGGGCCGGAGGTAATACCCGGTGCGCCGGGGATTCCTTTTACAACTTTCATTTTTCTCACTCCGCATCTAAGGTTTTTACCAGTGCCTGAACGGCCTTTTCTTCGTCCTCGCCGTTTGCCCTGATTGTGATGGTTTCGCCCTTGACGGCGCCGACGCAAAGCACCATCAAAATACTTTTTGCATCGTAGATATCGCCGTTTTTCAAAATTTCAATCTTGCTTTGAAACTTTCCTGCCGTTTTACAAAAATCGTAAGCCGGTCTTGCGTGCAAGCCCTCTTCATTTTTAATCTGATAGTCTACCTGTACCATACAAAAAACCTCCTACCATAATCGTAATATTTTTAAAACTTCCTCTTCTTTCGTCAATTTTTTCAGCTTTTCACATTCCGATTCGTTTTCCATAAACGCAACCATCGACTTATAAAATCCGATGATCCGCTCCTTCACTTTCTCATCCTCTTCAAAATCGAACGCCAGAAGAAACAGCATGTCAACTTTATCTCCGTTTTCGTTCCATGCAATCGGTTCTTTCAGGCTTACAAACACCGCCGTCGAACGGTTGACGTATTCTCCGAGTCCGTGCGGAATCGCAATTCCCTTTCCGATGTCTGTTGCCATACTGTGTTCCCGCTCCAGCACCGACGCTTCAAACTGCGCGGTCACATAGCCCATATTCTCCAGCTTTTTGCAAAGCGTCTTTAGCAGCAGCTCTTTGGAAGAAACCTCACACTGCAAAAACAAAAGCTCTTTGCGAAACAGTTCTGCATTCGGTGTAAGATGCCGCATCGTTTCTTTTCGGCTCAGCCGCAGCGTCTTGATATGGTGTTTTAGCTTGTCCACATCCTTTTCGTCCAGCAGATGTCCGACCTCTATCACGTCCCGGTGCAGCTGATAGGCGGAAAGCGAGATGGTTGAGATAATAAAATCGCACGGTTCGCTTTTAATTTTTTGCATTTCCCGTACCGAAAACACATTGGTGATTCGCAGTTCCGGGAAGTTGCGTGCAATTTTTACTTCCAAAATGCGCGAGATGCCGATGCCGT
>URTH01000076.1 GCA_900550775.1 uncultured Eubacteriales bacterium
GGCATCAGCTTGACGGCCGGTGGATCCCAAAATGTTTTAATGACCTTTCAGACGGACAAAGCAAGGGAGAGCGGAAAGTTTTCGATGAAGGTGATGCTGTGGGATGCATGGTCGGCAAAGCCGTTGACAACCTGCGTTGTTTTCCCAAAATAGCGGCGTTGCGGTAAGGCGATAAAGTCAACGAAAAAAGGAGATGAGGGAATAAGAATGAAGAAATTTCTTAGCATAATTCTTATGATCAACATGGTTGTGATGTCAGCCGGAATGTTTGCGTATGCAGACGATGAGACGGCGGCCGCCACAGCCGAGGAGCAGGAAACGGCAGCGGTATCTTTAGAGGGTATGCCTTATTACCGTGCGGTGACGGTGCTCTCAGCGCTGGGTATCATGCAGGGTAAATCAGAGACGGACTTTGGAGAAAACGATTTTCTCACCCGTGCGGAAATGAGCACGGCGGCGGTTCGTTTTCTGGGCATCGACACGGAAAATCCGGGGAATTCCAAGAGCCGGTACAGCGACGTGGCAGATGATTACTGGGGCAAGTTTTATATTGACACGGCCTCAGACCTTGGCCTGGTAAACGGAAACGGAGACGGCACCTTTGCCCCGGAGGACGAGGTGACCGCCGAACAGGCAATCAAGATTATGGTTTGCGCACTGGGTTATGAACCTAAGGCGCAAATGCGCGGTACATACCCCGGCGGATATATCACCGTTGCCAACGAATTGGGCATGCTGACCGGCATCGATTTTTCGGACGGCTACGATCAGCCGATTCCGAGATGGAAGCTGGCAATGCTGATTGAGCAGTCCTTAGAGGTTGAGCTGATGGAGGTGAAAACCTACGGTGAGGATCGCCGCATCGAGGTTGCAAAGGACAAGACGGCATTGTCTGCCTATCACCGCACCGAAAAGAAAAGCGGTACCGTGGTTGCGTGTTACGAATCAACGCTGGACAGTGACGACCTGTACGCAAGCGATGTGATGATTGACGATACCGTATATACGACCGACCTGGATATGGGAAGTTATATCGGATATCATGTCGATTTTTATTACAGCATCGACAAGAATGCGTTAAAGAATAAAATTATCGCATTCTTTCCGCAGAAGGACAGCACCGTATCGACCGAAATTGATTTTGACGATATCGAATCCGTCAGCGTGAATGAAAGCTTTGATGTTACCGTCTCGTACGAGGTTGAGAATAAGAGAACGGCAAAGCAGATTACGCTGAAAAAGCCGGTGATTATGTATAACGGCAAGGCGGAGGAGTTTGCGACCGCAGAGGAAACGCAGAAGTTTTTGGACGAAAACCGGAATCAGGGCAGACTGGTGATTTTAAATAACGCCAACAACGATTTTCAGAATGTGCTTTCGGTAGAAAATTACGATGCCTATGTGGTGTCCAGCGTGGACGCAAACAATATGCAGATCAACTATAACGTCTATGGCGTGGGCAAGGTCGATACCAAGACGCTTGACCTGTCCGACAAGGACGTAAATAGCCGCAAGGTATTTTTCTACGGCGAAAACGATGAAAAGATCGATATTTCCGCACTGGAAAAGAACGATGTCATCATGGTTTACGCCTCCAGAGACAAGGAGCTTTATAAGATTCACCAGAGCAAAAAACAGTTGACCGGCCTATTAAATCGGCGCGATAAGATCGCCGGCACCGAGCCGACGCCGACAGAGCGGCCGCAGCCGTATTGGAAAACGGTGACCAATGTGACGATGGATCGGTATGACCGCGTTGCGCCGGAGGCGGATAACGTGACAACCTACGTATATGCAAATGCGGCAATTGACGGCCGTACAAGCTGGTTGTACGCATCGTCGGGTGAGTATTATGACATTTTTAAAACCGATAAAGACTATAAGCGTATCTTCCACAAAACCGATTTCCAGCCGCGGTCAGAGCTGACGTATCCCTGGCCGTCGGATCTTGCCGACGGCGGCAAGGTGTTTGAGCTGAGCCGCGAGGAGACCAGTAACTGGACGCTCTGGAATCCGTGGAGTCCGTACTACGGCAAGATATCCACCTGGGTCGGTGCCGGCTACGGAGCGCCCGATTCGTCCATCATGCTGACCAACCTCTTTAATGAGGGCGCGGTTTCGACCGGCGATAAAATGCGAATCACGGCATGGGTGATCGGCACCGATGTATCGGACGTTTTGCAGGCCAAGTACGGCGATGACGGCAGAATCACCGCCTCTGCCAACAAAGAGACCAATGTGCAGATGTGGATCTCGGAATCCAACGCGAGCGACCGGGACTGGCAGTACGGCGAGGATAAGAACTATAACCAAGAAGCGCCGGATCCCCAAAAGCCGGACGAGGTGGTTACGGCAACCATGAAAGAGGGCGAGTGGACCAAACTGGTTTTGGAATATGAGCTGACAACGGACAACGCCTCGATCTCCAGTATTCAGATTAACAACGATAACGCGAGCCATGATGTGGCAAACTTTCCGTTAAAGCTTGCGATTGCCGGCGTGATGGTAGAACAGTATGTAGACCCCAGCAAAGCAGCGGGCAGACCGGAGCTTTCGGTAGATACGACCGACTATCATATCTATATTGACAGTACCGAGTATAAGACGGTATCCAGCTTTCCATCCAGCCTTTTGGAGATGGGTAAAACGGTGACGGTCCTGCTTGACAAAAACGATAAGATTGTCGGCTATATCCGCAGTCTTTCCAAGACGGGCTACGGTCTGCTGATGGATGTTGGCATAGGAAACAGTGCGTTTGAAACCAGCCTGATGGTAAAGATTTTAGACGGTGATAATGTGCTGACGACCTATGAGACCACCGAGAAGATCAAGGCCTATAACGGAACCGAGGTCACCAAGATGCCGGCGGCAGAGCTTGTGACGAACGAGCCGGCCGATCCCAAGACGGACTGGCATCTGTGGTCGACGAACAACGCCAAAAACTTTGAGGCGATTTCCAGAACCTGGCTGACCGATGCCGAAAAGTCTAAGGCGGCGTCAAGAAAGATTGTCTATTATGAGGTAAACTCCGACGGCAAGATTCAGACCATTCTGGTTCCGTCCATGCCGGAGGACAATCCCGACTGTAAGATCGTAATGGTCAAGGACTTTGAGTACAGCGAAAGCAATACCACACCAAGCGTTCTGTATCATAGCGCATGGCCGATGTTCCTGTTCCACGCCTCCGTGGTCGGCAGAACCGAGACGGCTTATCGTATCGCAGACGATGTCATTAAGTATGCTGCCTGGGCGCAGGACTATTCGGAGTCAGACTATGAGGGCACGACCGGCCGAACCGGTATGTGGGAGGATAACTTCTTCAAGGGCAAGAGCTGGGAACAGGCACAGCTGTACCGGCAGCCGGGCAGTAAGACGATCGACTTTATGGTGATGAACACCAAGAAAATCGATATTGAAGGTAAAAATAAGAAAAAGCCGGTCATCGTAGAAAATATTGAGGAGACGGCGGACGGCTACATCTTAAACGGTTATCATCCCGTTGAGATGACGACCTCGAATAATAACTATAGCTGCAAAATCAAAAAGGACACCAGATTGTTTGAAAACCTCTGGATGACCAAGCCGGATAGCAGCGGCGTCAAGCTAACCTGGGATAACATCCCGAATTATGCAGGTACCCTGCCGTATCAGTGCTCTTATGAGGCGCTGGGCATGGAGACCCCGTACGTAAAGCCGGGCGTACTAAAGGCCGGCGATGTGGTGAACGTCAATGACGATGGCGGCGAGATCAACTACATTGAGGTGCTGCGGCGTGCCGATGACGCGCTGATGGTATCGTATTCCACCATCAGTAGGTCAAACTTAGACGGCTTTTTTGAAAAGGGCGCCGGGTTTGCAAACGGCGAGATCACCGAGGTGAACTATGAGGAAGGGTATATCAAGGTCAAGGGCTTCTACTGGCCGTCGGCGACCGATATCGTATCATCGTCGTCCGCGCTTTACGCCCAGGCCGCCAATAACGAGGGTAATTATATTGCCGAGCGTGAGGTGGTATTCCCGGTATACCGTAACACCACCATCTGGGACGAGGCAAGACAGCAGTACCAGGTAGGTACCTTCGGCGATTATAACGTCGGCGATCTGATGTTCATATACGGAAGAATTGACGCCTCGACCTGTGCGATCATCTTCAAAAACCATAACAAAAAATAAGAGTGACCGAGCTCTCAACAGAAGGAGTGAAGAGAATGAAACGATTCGCGGCGTTTTTGCTGGCGGCAATCATGCTGCTGACCATGCTTCCGGCGGCAGTCCTTGCCGAGGAGGCGCAGCTTGAAATTACGCTGAAGATCAACACCGAGTATCAGGATTATGATATGAAGCTGATTACGCTTGCGCGGGCGAATTATCAGGTGCTTGCCCCGGCAAGACCCTTTGCGGAGTCGATGGGGGCCGAGGTCTCCTGGGACGGTGCGACAAACACCGTGACCTTTACCAAAGAGGGTTATACGGCCGCGCTGACCATCGGTGCGGAAAACGGCGTAAATAATGGGGAATCCGTCAAATTGGAGACCCCGGCCGAGATGATTAACGATCAGGCGTATGTCCCGGTTGAGTTTGTCGGCGGCGCGCTGAACTTTACCGTTCTGCGTGAGTCGTACGGCCGTTTTATCCGCCTGGTGTCAAAGACGGGGCTAAAGAGTACCAAGTATAACGGTGAGTTAAAGCCCGGTATGGCGGATCTGGTCTCCGAGGTACACCGAGACGTGCCGACCAAGTTTGAAAAGTCCAACCGCCTAGACGATCTGCTGTTTTATACCGACTACGAATACGTGCCGGAGGAGGAGCTGACCGAGGAGAGGGTGCTGGATACCAGTCACCTTCCCAGCGGCGATGTCATCTACACCAACGATGACTTTGTGGACAGCGCCGGCTCCGGCGAGACGGCCAGCGGCTGGTGGAAGCCGGTCGAGATCAAGGACGAGAGCGTTGACTTTGACCGCGCGGTGCAAATCTGCTGTACTTATCCGCCCAGCAATACGACCTTCTTTATCGTAAAGCCGACCAAGCGGATTGAAGAATATGTCGACCCAAAGGATAAATATCTGGTAAAGTTTTATGTCAGACTGGTCGGCGGCGGCCATGTCGACACCGGCGCCGGTAAGGTCTATGTCCATGTCGAGGAAAGCTATATCCCCACCTGGATTAAGTCCGTTTCTGAGACGGTTGAGTTTGGCAACGAGTGGAAAGAGGTTTACGCGCTGGCAACCGGCGTAGAAAACGCAAACCACATCGGTGTAACGACCGGCTTCTGGCGGCAGACGATTGAGATCGGCGGCTTTGAGGTACAAAAGCTGGCCCGTGACGCCGATACCTCGATGTTTGACGCATTCAAAAAGGATGTCGACCTGATTAGTCCGCAGATGTCAAAGGATGCGCCCTGGCGCGCCGCGGCGCTGGATCGGATCGAAAAGATGCGCAAGGGCGACTTTAAGGTCAAGGTGCAGGACAAAGACGGAAACCCGGTCGAAAATGCCGATGTTACCTTTAACATGTTTGAGCATGAGTTTAAATTCGGCGGCGTGCTGGACGCGTCCTTCTGGGACGATGAGGGCACCGGCAACTGGGTGCAAAGGTATTCTGAGACCATGGGCGTCAACTTTAACGCAATGGGCGCCGGAAACGCGGCAAAGCTGGCTTATTATGACGGCAATCAGCGTATCCTGCGCCGAAAGATTGACGATGCCAAAAACTTAGGGATCCGCTACTTCCACGCCCACGTGCTTTGGATGCCGTCGCTCTCATCCGGCCACGAGCGGCCGTACCGTTATTACGGGCCGGATCGGGTCGATACTATGGACTGGAATACCTTTGAGAATTACGTCAAGAACGACTTTAACCGGTTTATCACCATGTTCCCGGAGATCAACGAGCAAGAGGTTGCCAACGAGATGGTTAACCGTGTTACCTGGGACTCAAAATTCGGGCCCAACTATTTGCATGATCTGTTCCGTTGGGCGGACGAAATCCGCAAAAAGGACGGGCAGGAGAACCGCACCCTCGGCTACTGCGATAACCAGCTGAACAACCCCAAGTATTGGGAAAAGCTGGACGGCTTCCAAAAGGCAAACGTGCCGATGGAGATGCTCTTCTATCAGGGACACAGCTATGACCACGAAAACGATCCGCTTGATAACGCAAGACGGCTCAGCACCATCAACGAGACGTTTGACCGGTATACTTACGAGTACGGCAAGCAGTTTGGCGTCACCGAGATGTCGTGTTATTCCGAGACGCAGGAGTTCCAGGCGGACTTTACCCGTGACTTTTTGATCACGGCGTTTAGTCATCCGGGCTGCGAATCGTTCTACATCTTCTGGCCGAGTGATGTATACAGCGGCGGCCCGGCAAGCGCAACGGCCGGCTGCGCACCGCTCTTTGACGACAGGTTTAACGAAAAGCTGGGTCTTCGACAGTGGCAGGATCTGATCTATAACAAGTGGTGGACAAAGGACGCCAAAACAACAACGGACAGCGAGGGCAAAGGCAGCGTACGCGGCTTTTACGGCGATTATGATATCTCCGTAACGGTAAACGGCCGGGAGGTCAAGACGGAGATGGCAGCGTTCCATCGGGGATATGAGAACGAGCTGACCATCGTCTTGGACGACAGTGAACTCTAAAATGGGAAAATGAAAAGTGGTAAATATATTTAAGGAGGAATTGCAATGAAAACAGAACACGGTTTGAAGAAAACCCGGCACAGCCTGCTTAAAAAGGCGTCGTCCCTGATCATTGCCGGCTTGATGGCAGTCTCCGCACTGCCGGCGGCAGTCAGCGCGGACGAGACGGAGAATGGACAGACGTTCTGGCAGACGATCAACCACATCAAGGCGAGCGACTTTGACGAGGTATTCTATGGCGCCCACGGAAGGTACGTAAGCGCTGACCCCGACACAATAACGAGTACGAACGGAAAGTATACTGCGGAAAGGCTGCTGGGCGATGACGGTGTTTACCCGGGTTTGAGCGCGTACCACAATGGCGCGGCCGGCCTTACGACCCCTGGCCGCAACGATGATTGGAGCGCCAAGCCGAAGGACGGCGGGCTGGTGGACGACGCTTACAGCGCGTGGCTGGGGGATGGCCAATACAGCGCCTTTATGATAAGGCACGCGTGGAACGGTGTCGGACTCGGTATGGGCCAGGCGTGGTCGGATCCATCGGCCGGTATACGGTTTGGCGGGATTTATGCGGACATTGCCGGAGACATTCAGGTCGGCGATAAGATCCGCATTACCGCAAAGGTATTCCCGACAGAGTCCGGAATATACACGCATGACAGCACCGATAACTGGACTTGGCAAAATAATAAAAATAATTTTCTTGACGGATCCGACACGAGCGCGAAATTAAAGGACGTGGACAAAACGCTCGCAGAGGAATATCCGACGCCGCCGAAAACGGAGACAATCAGCTTATGGCTGAGCGGCACGGGCTACGCCGCGTCCGCACCGGAAGAGGGTAAGCCCTGTACGACAATGAATGTTACGTTTGACCAATGGAATGACGTTGAACTGGAGTACACCGTCACCGAGGAAAACAAGAATGTCGACAGTGTGAAAATCGATGCAAAAGACAGGACGATCGGGACGCTTGCATGCCACTATCCGGCCGCCATCACAACCTATTACGGCGGTGTAAAGGTGGAAAGGTTTGCCTCGCCCGGCGGCAGCTATACCATCCAGGACGGCACCAAGTGGGAGCAGATGAGCCTGGTTACCATGGATGATTATGAATCAGTAGAGGGTTCATCCGGCGGCATCAGTTGG
>URTH01000077.1 GCA_900550775.1 uncultured Eubacteriales bacterium
TGTGATCGATGATGCATCGACAGACAAAACCGCGGAGAGGGCGGAGGGGCTGCACCTTCCGATTCGGCTGATTCGGCTCGGTCAAAACTGCGGTTCGATTGCCAAAACAAGAAACATCGGACTGCGGGCGGCACACGGCCGCTATCTTACCTTTTTGGACGCGGACGACTATTACGCAGACGGTGCCGTCGCTGCGCTGATCGGCTATTTAAAGGAATATACGCCGGACATTGCGCGTTTTGGCTATACCGAGGTCTATCCGCCCGATTATCGAACGAAGATTCCGTATTGGAATCCAAGGCCGTTTCGTCTGGTGAAAAAAGAGGATTTTAAAAGTGAAGGCTATCCTCAGCTGATTGGCGGAATCGGACTTAACAGTGTTTGTCTGGCTGCGTTTCAAAGAAGGATGCTCGGCACGCTCTGCTTCCCGGAGGATTTTTTGACCGCGGAGGACGTTGCCTTTTCCATCGAGGCTTATACCGCAGCACAAAGCGTGCTTTTTCTCCCGGATCGCCTTTATTGCTATTTTCAGACCGGCAAGGGGCTGACGGGCGCCGGTACGGGGATTTTAAAAAAGTATCATTATAATTTTATGCTGGTTTTAAGAATGTTAAAAAAGCTGCCGAAGTGGGGACTTGCCGCGCCGCGGTGGTATCTTAAAACGATGCTTCGCCCCTTTGTGATTACCTTGGATAAGATAAAAAGAATGAAGAATGATACCGTCGCAATGGGATAGAGTGGAGAATGAACGATGCGTTTGAGAGGGAAAAGCCCGGAGGTTTTATCAAAAAAAGATCCGATCAGCCAGGAATGCCTTGCGGCATGCCTGTATTTTATGTGTCTGCCTTTTACGGTTGTCACAACGCCGTTTGGGTCGCTGCTTAAGGTGGTAACCCTCCCGATTATGGCGTTTCTTGTTCTTCGTATTCTGATGGGAAAAAGCGAACTGACCTTTCATTATGTTCACTTTTGTTACCTGATCTATATCATCTATACCATCAGTATGCTCTTTGTTTTTCACGACAGCAAAGCGGTGACAACCACGAAAGATATGGTACTTGGCACACTGATGTTTCTTTTAATCACCGCGCGGATTTATACAAACCGCGAACGGGAATGGATCGAATCGGCGTGGCTGATTGTCGGGCTGATCTGTATTTATGCTTGTTTAAGCTCGACCGAGGTCGTCAGCAAAAGCGAGAGCCGCGCCGTTGTCAGAATTTTGGGGTTTGAAGAGGATCAAAATCAGTTCTGCGCATATCTGATTATGCCGACGCTCATCAGCGTCAAACGTTTTTTGGAGCGCAGACGGGGCTATCCTGTCTACCTTGTCATCATCGCACTCTCGTTTTATTCCATTTTAAAAACGGGATCCCGCGGCGGCTTACTCGGTATTTTGCTCGGCCTTTTTGCCTATGCCGCCATCGGTATCAAAAGCGTTAAGACAAGGCTTATACTGTTTGCCTCTGCCGCAGCGCTCACTTTGATGATTGTGACGGTTGTGGTGCCGCTGCTGCCGGAGAATGTCGCCGCGCGTTACACCATTCAGGCCGTCGAAGAGGACGGCGGCAGCGGCCGCACGGAAATCTGGCGTTTTCTGATCGATTATTCGTTTCGGGAGCCGGGCAGGCTCTTGCGCGGCTCCGGCATTTTTTCTACCTACGGGATTATGAAAAGCGCCGGGTTTCAAAACGGTGTGGCGCACAACGCCTTTATCCAGATTTTAAATGACGAGGGCATGATCGGGCTGCTGCTTTTTATCATCTCGATCGTGTCATGCCTGATCCGCAACATGAAAAGAGAGCCGCTGTACGCCTGTGCGTATCTTTCGATGCTGGGGTTTGCGATCTCGCTGACGTTTTATGTTTTTAAACCGAATCTAAATATCATGATGATGTGCGCGATGAGTTTTTACGGCAGCTTGCCGCAGGATCGTCTGCACGATACCACGAAAGGAGCGTCCCTCTATGCGTAAAAAAATCATGCGGCTGTTTCAAAAAAAGTATTTTGCTTTTTTGCTGCTGGTCGTTATCGCGTTCTCTTTTCTCGGAGAATCCTACCATGTACTTGTATTATCCAATTTAAAGGGTATGAATATCCGGCTGAATTATCCCGGCGCGGAGGAGGGGTTAAACCCGGACGGCAGCCGCTTTGTCATCTCGGAGATGACAAGCGATGAAATTTTGGACGCGGCCAAGGCCGGCCTGAAACTGGAAAAGTACACCAACGATCAGCTGAGAAAAAGGCTGTTTATCACCACAAAGTTTTCCCAGGCCGCGATGGACGAGGTTGTTTCCGATATTCGTGACGGTATGCACGGCTCCTATGTGCCGACCACGTTTCACGTCTATTATTCGCAAAAGAATAAGCTGGCAAAGAACGAAACGCATGAGTTTTTAGAGGCGTTGGCCGAGAACTATAAGGACTATTTTTATAAAAACCATGCCGAAAACAATTCCATTTTGCGTTTTGAGCCGGAGGAAGATGCGTTTGTAAACTATGATTACAGCGAAATTTATGCGGTGCTTTACGAAAAGGCCGACCAGATGTTAAATTACATGAAAACGCATCGGGAGGAAAACCGCGGCTACCGCTCCTCGGATCAGATCAATTTCAGCGCACTCATTGACGAGCTGACAAATTTTAAAGATGTCAAGCTGGAAAAATTTTATGCCTACATGATTCAAAACAACATTACAAAAAACAGAGGAACCTATATCAATAAGCTTTCCTATTTGCTGGATTATCACAATCAAAGCTATCGGAAAAAGAGCAGCGCGTCCGAGATTACCAAGGGCGCACTTTATCAGTATGATCCGCAGATCATCGCGGTGGCCTTTGTGCCGTCGGTCGATTCTGCCAACAACTATTATATGAGCCGTACCAAAACGGGAATCGACGATCTTGCCAAAAATTCTTACAGTGACGGCATGGAGGCGGCGCGCGTTGCGCAGAAGATTGACGATTATAACAACCGCTTTTCCAAGATGCTGGCGGCTTCCGATACGGAGGCGGAGACCATCGCGAAGGCGGAGGAATACCTTCAGGGGATTTTAAACGATTTAAAAGAGCTTTCGGATAAAATTCTGCAGCTGGACGGGGAATATCTGTCCTATAAAACCAACGACTACTTTACCTATGTGGTCGACCCCAAATCCAGCCTTTTAAACCTCAGTATTACAATAAAATTTGCAATATTCGGCTTGATTCTGGCATTGCTGATGATCCTGTATCTGGAGTTTTTCCATCAGACGGTGACAGAGAAAACCAGACGCTATAAAAGAATCCTCGACGTAATGACGGGGATTGGGAAAAGGGGGCGAAAACGATGAAACTGACGATCTGGGATTTATTTCACGATCTGTATAAGCATAAGCTGATGATTATCATCGGAACCCTGTGCGCGCTTGTGCTTGCCAATCTGTATGTAGACAGAATCCAGACCTACTCTGCGGAGGTGGTGATTCGCTATAAAGACGCCTGCGTGTCAAACGGCTATTCGTTAGACGGTTCCGTTTTTGATTCCAGTGAAATCGTATCGCCCAAGGTGGTTGCTTTTGCGGACCGCAATCTGCCGTTTGACATTACGGACGACGGGATTCGTGCCAATACCAAAATTATTCCGATCGTTCCCAGCACCGATCAGAATTTGCAGGAGGCAAAGGAGAAGCAGGGCGAAGAATACGAGTATCATCCCAACACGTTTCGGATTAAGTATAAGGGGAATTCCTCATATTATCAAACGCGCGATACCCTGGATAAGTTAATTGACGGCTACTTTAAGTATTATAACGAAAAATATCTGTATCTTGCGACCATCAGCGAGGTGGACTATCACTTAAGCGGCGGCGAGTACGATTATTTGGAACAGGCGGAAATCCTGCAAAATAATATTGAAAACGCCATCGCGGTGCTTGGCGGCTATGTCACGGATGACGCCTACCGTTCGCCCTCTACCGGGCTGACGTTTCAGGATATGATCGCAAAGTTTGAATACCTTTCGGAATACGATATGCCGCTGATTTTTTCGCAGATTTATACCGCGCGGCTTTCGGTCAACAAGGATTTGCTGATCAACAAATATACCGAACGGCAGGAACAGCATCGGCTGGATCAGAAAAACGCGGAGGAAAAGGCCGCGATGGCAGAGGATCGGATGAACGCCTATGTCAGCGCAAATGTTGATGTGCCGAATTCTTATAACTATAACCAGGACGGCAATGATGACAACGTTATGATTATTCAGGATGTCCACGACCGGCGGTACGAAAACCGCGTTGATCCGCAGACGACCTATGATACGCTGATTAAAAATTATGTGGCAGACAGCATCGGTGCCAACAACAGTGTGATTGATGCGGAGCATTGTGCAAAGGTGGTAGAGACCTTTGCCTCGCCGGCCGATCCGTCTGTCAGCTATGAAGAATACGAAACCGCGGTGAAAGCGGAAATTGCGGCGGTGTTGACAAAGCTTCGGGATATGTATCAGACGGCGTTTTCGCTGATTGACGATTATAACGCCTATGTTCCGGCAAGGCATATCGAATGTCTGACCGGCGTGCGGTATTATGAAAACGTATACGCGTCCTTTTATTATCTGGTTGCGCTGCTGATTGGTTTTATGCTTTTGTGTGTTTTAGCCATCGCCATCGAAACGGTAAAACGCTACGCAGCCTATCAGAAACAGGAACACAAGAGTGAAAACGACGCGGCGCAGCAGTAAAAAATAAGGTGGGAAAGACATGGTCGGAATCATACTCTACGGCTCCTTTGAGCTGGCTCCGTATTTTAAAAAGTATACCAAGGTGCTCGATGACGCCGGGATCGCCTATGATTTAATCGGTTGGCGCCGCGAAGAAAAGGCGCTCTACGCCGGCGAAAACGTGTTTATGTATGAGGCGCCGCCGGCAAAGCGGCACGACAGCGTGCTGCATAAAATCCGCCCGGCCTTGGGGTACCGCCGTTTTATCAGGCGTCGGCTCCGCGCCAAAAAATATGACAAGCTGATTATTCTGACCACGCAGACGGCGCTTATTTTAGCCGATGTCCTGCTCACCGCCTACCGCGGCAAATATCTTTTTGATTATCGGGACAAATCCTATGAGTATATCAGACCTTACCGTATGCTGGTTGATACAATCATAAAACATTCGGTCGAGACCGCCATTTCGTCTCCGTGGTTTCGCGAGAGTCTGACAAAGGAAAAGCAGTATCTTTTGGTTCACAATCTTCAGGACGAAAATTTAAAAAAGGTACGCCGGTGCTGCAATAAAAAAGAGCCGGGCGCACCCATTGCCGCCGGGTATGTCGGCGCACTCCGCTCCTATGCGTATCACAAGCATTTGATCGATTGTTTTGCAAATGATAAGCGGTTTGTCTTTCATACCTACGGCTGCGGCGATGACTGCGAAAGACTGGCAAGATACGCTGCCCAATTTCCCAATACTTTTGTGCACGGGCGGTATGACGAGGCCGAAAAATACGACATCATCGAAACCTTTGACATCATGTGCTATAACTATCCGTCAAGCTTTGTCAATGACGGGGCGATTGCAAACAAGTATTATGACGCGCTGATTATGAAAAAGCCGATGTTTGTTAATCCCAAGACCAGACTTGGCGGCTGGATCGCAGAAAATGGGCTGGGCGTCGGCGTTGACGAGGAGGAGACCCAAATTACCGATACGATTTACGATTGGTATCGGGCGATGGATCCCGCGGCGTTCGCCAAAACCTGTGACAGCTGCCTTACACAGTATGCAAGGGAGAATGCTGCGTTTGAAGAGAAAATTCGGTCGGTGCTTTGCGCAAAGGGCGGGAGAGGTACACGATGAAAAAAATTCTGATTGTCAACAACAATATGCACATCGGCGGAATCCAGAAATCATTGCTCAATTTGCTAACAGCGCTCACGCAGTATCGCGGTGCGGAATATGAAATCGATCTTTTGCTGTTTGCAAAGTGCGGAACGCTCCTTGACGAAATCCCAAAGCAGGTCTCGGTATCGGAGGGGAACTTTTTTACCAAAATCATGGGACTGACCCAAGCAGAGGCCGGGGAAGAGGGCGTTTTGACCTGCCTTAACCGCTCGTTTTGGACGGTGGTCACCAGGCTTTTTACAACGCGGATCAGCTTTGGCATTTTATCGGGAATGCAGCCGATCAAAAAAACGTATGACGCGGCAATTTCGTTTATGCAGCCGGGCACCGAACGGGTGTTTTACGGCGGATGCCCGGAATATGTACTCCGCGCGGTAAAGGCAAAAAAGAAGATTTGCTTTATTCACTGTGACTTTATGCACTACGGCGGCAACACAAGCAATCACCGCGCACTGCTTTCTCGGTTTGACGCACTTGCGGCGGTTTCGGATTCGGTAAAGGCACGGCTGATTGAGGCCGCGCCGGAGCTTGCCGGTAAGGCTAAAACCGTACACAATTGCTGCGCGGCCTCGAAAATCAAGGCCGCCGCAGAAGAATATGCAGCCGATGCCGCGCCGGATCGGATCAATCTCTTTACGGCGGCAAGACTGCACGCTGAAAAGGGAATTTTGCGTATGCTGCCCATACTTTCGCAAATCAAACGCGCAGGGATTGCCTTTATATGGCGCATCGCGGGAGACGGGCCGGATAAAAAAGAGATTGCAGAGCGCGTGACGCAGTACGGACTTTCCCGTGATGTGATCCTCTTGGGCAATTTAAAAAACCCTTATCCGTATTTTAAGGCGGCCGATCTTGTGCTTGTGCCGTCCTATCACGAGGCTGCGCCCATGGTTTTTGACGAGGCGCGTGTTCTCGGTACGCCGGTATTTACAACCGATACCACCTCGGCGATTGAGATGATTGCGGACAAAAAATGCGGTATCGTATGCAAAAACGATGACCGTGAAATTGAAAAAGCGCTGACAGACTATTTGAGCACTTTTCAAAAACAAAAAAACGCTGCGGCCGATTTGGATTTTAGAGCGCCGCTTCAAGAATTTGACGATCTCATCACTGGATGATAAGCGTGAGAACAAAAGAGAAATAAACAGATAAAATTTCGGCGATATCAAAAGGAGGAGGATACCATGTCGTTATACGAAGATATCAAGGAGAGAAAAGAGAAAATTTCTGTGGTGGGACTCGGTTATGTCGGTATGCCGCTTGCCGTCGCCTTTGCAAAATACGCCGATGTCATCGGGTTTGACTTAAATCAAGACAAGATCAATCAGTATCAAAACGGGATCGATCCGACCAACGAGGTCGGAGACGAGGCCATTAAGGCCACGAGCGTTTTGTTTACAGCGGACGCCGCGCAGCTAAAGAACGCAAAATTTCATATTGTTGCCGTGCCGACGCCGGTCAATCACGACCATACGCCGGATTTAACGCCGGTAGAGAGCGCCAGCAGAATTGTCGGTCAAAATTTGCAAAAAGGTTCGGTTGTCGTCTTTGAATCCACCGTTTATCCCGGTGTAACCGAGGATATTTGTGTGCCGATTTTAGAGGAGGAATCGGGGCTGCGCTGCGGAACAGACTTTAAGGTTGGCTATTCGCCGGAGCGTATCAATCCGGGCGACCCGGTACACCGCCTGGAAAATATCAAAAAGGTTGTGTCCGGCATGGATGAAGAATCCCTTCGGGAGATTCAGGATGTTTATAATATGGTGATCGAGGCCGGCACCTTCCCGGTGTCCTCCATCATGGCCGCAGAGGCGGTCAAGGTTGCCGAAAACTCGCAGCGCGATATCAATATCGCGTTTATGAATGAGCTTGCC
>URTH01000078.1 GCA_900550775.1 uncultured Eubacteriales bacterium
AATTCTAATATGGAGATTTGGATTTTGCAAATAGTCTCGTATTGTGTAAAGTTCTTTAAAGGCAAGATAAGGATTTCCTTTTTTTGGTGATTTTCGTTTCTGTGTTATTTCACCTGTTTCTTCATTGATCCAGCAAACCCACTTATCATAAGAAATCGGATATACTACTGTTACAGGATAGAACGGCAAAAATTTGTCTAGCTTTGGCTTTAAACGATACAGCGCCCTTGTCTGAATCTCTATCACCTCAGCGCCTGTAAAAACATCGGCGACACTTTTTTCAAGTGGAATCTCATGATGAGAGGAATCTGGCTCATAATAATATTTTAAGACAGCATGAACTGTCTTTTCCGAGAGTGTCCCAATTCCGTCTCGAATATGTGTCTTTCCTACCACCTGATCGAGTGCATATTCAAAGCGCTCTCGTTGCGACCTAGTTGTGCGAATCAGCTCATCCTGTACTTTTTTTGCCATCTTTGGTATCTCTTTTCTTTTTCCTCTTGATTTTTTTATTAAACCGTGTTACAATGTTGTTATATCTTTATCGGAGGTGTTAACAACATGGAAAACGCACCGCTTCACGCTCCTTTAGACTGCACGGAAGTATTCGGCTACGCCCGGATCTCTGTTGATATTGAAAAGGAAGAGGATAAAAATACCAGTATCGAAAACCAGATCGATTTTATCGAGGATTATACAAAGACGCATTTCCCGCATGCAAAGCTGACAATCTACAAAGACAGGGATCGCTCCGGCTACACCTTTGAACAGCGTGAACAGTACCAACTGATGCGCCGCCGCCTTATGAGCGGCGAGGTCAAGGTCTTAATCGTCAAAGACTTTTCACGGTTCTCCCGGCGGAACAGTCTGGGGCTTTATGAGCTGGAGCTTTTGCGCGACGCCGGCGTTCGGATTATCTCCATTTCCGACGCGATCGACTTTCCCACCCACGATGATTGGCTGCAAATCCAGTTCCGCTTTTTGCTGAATGAGCAGCCGGTCACCGACGCAAGCAAAAAGGTACGCGCCGTCATCCATAAAAGCCAGAACAAAGGCGAATGGCTTTGCGCGGTTCCGTACGGGTACGTCATCACCAACCAAAAAAAGCTGAAGTTTGACATCGTCCCGGACGAGGCCGAGGTCATACGCAAGATTTTTGCGTTATACAACGAGGGCTGCGGCTATAAAAAAATTGCCAATTACCTGACCGAGCATCATATTCCCACGCCGCGCATGAAGGAAAAGGAGCGCGCCGAGGCGGAGGAGCGGGAATACCGCCGAAAGATCAGACCGGATTGGAGCATTATCACGGTTTCTGCCATACTGGCAAACGATTTTTATATCGGAACCCTGCGCCAGCATAAATACCAGCGCAGAAAAATTAACGGCGCCGACCGAAAGGTCGCGGAGGTCGAAAATATTGTGTTTGAAAAGCACCACGCGCCCATCATTGACGACCGCACCTTTTCGTATACCCAGGAGCAGCTAAAGCAGCGCAGCACCACCCATTACCGCGGCAAAAAGAAGTATGAAACCGCGTATTCCGGCTATTTGTTTTGCGGCGACTGCAAAAGCCCGATGTTTTCGATGAGCCGCAGCGACCTTGCGCCGGCCTACACCTGCGGAACCTATCACAAAAGGGGTCTGAAAGGCTGCACCTCGCACCACACCAGGGTAGATTTTTTGGACGCCGTACTGAAGGACTATATCCGCATGGGAAAATTAAACTCCGCCGATATGATTAAAACGCTGGAGGAGGCCGTGGCAAACGAGGCTGACGCCGTGAAAGAGAGCGATCACATTATTGAGATTTTGCAGGAGCGGCTCTCTTGCGCAAAAGAAGAATTAAAGACTGCCAAAAAACAAAAAATGCGGGATATTTTAAAAAACCCGGACGACAGGGAATTATTGGACGAAACCTATGCGGAGATTGAGCAGGAGCTGACCGATAAAATTTACGGACTGGAACACCAATTAAAAACCAGCTGCGACAAGAGAAGTGAGATTATCGAAGTCAACCGCACCGCCAAAACCGTGTTTGAGGCCTTTGACCATATCTTAAACAAAGAAAAACTGGACAAAACCGATATCGGTCTGATTGTGGACCGCATTACCGTGTATGAAAATCATCTGATTGAAGTAAAGCTAAAAGCCGACATTGAAAGTATTTTAAAAACCGGCGCCCTGCCCGGCCGGGAGATGGGCGAAGACTTTCACTATGACAGGATCGATGCCGCATGCAGCGCGGAATACACGCAAAAGACGGCGAACCGCAAGATAAAAACTTACACTGTCAATGTAGTCAATAGCGGGTCGCCCTCATGAATGCGCATTGTACGGCGGATTTCTTTGGGTATTACAATACGACCGAGGTCGTCAATTCTTCTTACAATTCCTGTTGCTTTCATATATAAAACTCCTTTTGTGGTTAAATTTATGGTCTTATTTTCTGTCAACGCAAGGGGTTTTATACAGATTTTACAAGGATTTGTCTTGGTAAATTATTCTTTATGAATGAAGTTTCCATGCCTTTTGCGCTATGGTCTTTTTCCTTTTTTAAATCCGTTTTACCAAAACTGCCCCCAAAAGCCGATTACTTTTGGGGGCAGTTTTTCATCTGTAATCTGTTTATGACAGCTCAATGAGCGCATACGAGCGCGGTTTTGAAAATTCGACATCCGCAAATCCATCGCCGATGCTGACCGCGGCATCGGAATTGGAGATTAAAACTTTTGCATTTTGCCGCGTTACGGGACAGGGAATCCGCGCCGCGCTTTCCTCGGTAACCTCACGGAACAAAAGCAAATACTGCGGTTCTCCTTCATGGGACACATAAAAGCCCGTAAAGCTTCTGCCGCATGGCTTATCGCCGATCGGCATGACATCGCACTTTGCAAACATGCCGCGATGCGCTTTCCATACGTCCATGATCTTTTTCAGCTGCGCCCTTCGTTCCTTGGACAAAAACTGTAACTCCATCCAGAAAAGAGGGTTAGAGAGCATCACCGCCGCAAAAAGATAGTCCATGTCGTAAAGGGATGGAACAAACGGGTCATCGCTTTGGTAGCTTTCCTGATACAAATCCGGGTTAATCAACTCAAACTGGAACTTGGAGGACGGCACATACCGGCTGATCATCCAAAGATTTCGCAGCACCCGGTGCGGAAAAGAATTTGCCGTCTTTGCATATCGGTTTTCCACAAAAACGGTGCCGTACTCGTGCGCACAAAGGTAGTTGACGCGCAGATTTCTTGTTACGTCAAGCTGCACCGCGACATCATCGCCCAGCGCGTGGATATTCTCCAGCAGTTCGATAAAGCGGTTTCGATCCGTCACCGACATGATCCAGTACATATCAAGCTTAAAAAAGCGCATGCCCCATTCCTTGTACGCCTTTTCAAGCACCTTTGTGTCACGTTCCAAAAGCGCAAAGTTACCGTGGCTGTCCGGTGCGAACCACAGTCCGGTTTTCAGCTTTTTCTCTGCGGCGTAGTCCGTGATATAGCGCATTCCCCTGGGGAACCTCTCCTCGCTGAGTTCCCAGAAGTTACCCGAAAACACACGGCGATTCTGTTCGTCACGCAGCGACATATCCGCCGTACTTCCCACCTGCCAGCCATCATCAATCTGTACGATATCGATTCCGATTTCCGCTGCGGCGTCAATTTCCTTGATGACAAAATCCTCGCAAACACGGGAAAATCCATGGCAGTCTCCCCAGGTGTTTGACATGGTAATCAACTGCTTTGACGGGTGCACACTGCGCAGATATTTTCGGCAAAAGGCCTCGCATTCGTCCGCCATGCAATAACCCACCGCAAGGTCGTTGCCGCCGTTATCCACCGATACGGCGCCGTCCCTAATTGTGAGCGTTGTCACCTGGTAGTCTGGCGTCTTGGAGATGATAACAATCGCGCTGCGATCCGCAAGATTTTTTAAGAAAAACAGTTCGCCCGTACAAGGGTCTAAGTTTCTTGCAAAAAGATCATATTCGTTCTCTTCCGTCAAGGTATCGTGATCGTCCGTAAAAGCGTGCAGCTTGACCGCCCGAACAGTCCAATGCTCCCCCTTTAGGGTCAGCAGTTCTTTTTCGTGAACATCGTGAAAGCAGGTTATCTGCATGGTGAACCTCTCCTATCTTCCGCATTTTTTATCATTATATAACGCGCACGGAAGAAAGTCTATTGCAAAACAGGACATCTTTTTGGCACCGATGTCCTGTTTTAGCACTATTCTTTTATGATTTCGGCCATTTTATGCGTTTGCGATACTTTTACCGCTATTTCCAAGGCTGTAAGTGTTCCGCCGCACTGCGCTCGATCGGAAGTCCGTTTTCAAAGCGTTCCATATACCTTGAAAAACGCGCCATATCATTCTTATCCGGCTCTGCCAAAGAGACCGACTCATCCGCAAACACCCTGTTATCCAAATATTCGGCCAGCGTCTCGTCCGCGTCGCGCTGCACGGCATATGCCGCAAGTACGGCGATTCCCCAGGCGCCGCCCTCGCCGGCTGACGATGACACGCTGACCGGCGTGCGGAGTGCCGCCGCCATGATACGCTGACCAACCTCTTCGGTCTTAAACAGTCCCCCATGACCGGCAATCCGATCCAGACGGATTTTTTCCCGGTCAAAGAGAATATCCATCCCGATTTTCAGCGTCGCAACTGAGGAATAGAGCAGACTTTGCATAAAGTTTGCAAGTGAAAGCCTACCGTCCGGCATACGCACAACCATGGGGCGCCCACCGGATAATCTCGTAATCGGCTCTCCGGCATAGTAGTTATAAGAAAGCAGACCGCCGCAATCCTCGTCCGCCTCTTTCGCAATCCGGTAAAGCCGCGTGTATAGTTCCGGCTTTGAAACCTCGGTTCCAAAATGCCGCAGCACCTCGTCAAACAAATGAATCCACGCATCGGTATCGGAGGTGCAGCTGTTGCAGTGAACCATGGCCGTCGGTTTTCCGTCCGGGGTCGCAACGATGTCAATTTCCGGATAAATGCCGGATAACGGCTTGTCTAAGACGATCATCGCAAAAATCGATGTCCCGGCTGAAACGTTCCCCGTTCGCTCTGCCACAGAACAGGTTGCGACCATCCCGGTGCCGGCATCACCCTCCGGCGGACAAAACGGAATCCCGCTTTGCAGCGCGCCGGACGGATCCAGCAGTTTTGCCCCCTCCTCGGTCAGAAAACCGGCATTTTCACCGGCCATGCCAATTTTTGGCAAAATTTCGTCCACCGACCACGGATACCCCTCGTCCGCTACCAGATCGGTAAACCGCCGGATTGCCTCTTTTGAAAATTCTCTTCCGTCCACCGGAAACATTCCGGCAGCATCCCCGATGCCTAAAATCCTTTTTCCGGTTAATTTTTCATGCACATAGCCGGAAAGCGTCGTCAAATATGCGATGCTTGGCACATGCGGCTCCCGGTTTAAGATTGCCTGATACAGATGTGCGATGCTCCAGCGCTGCGGAATCGGAAACCCAAGCGCATCGGTCAGGATTTTAGACGCCTTATCGGCGTTGGTGTTTCGCCAGGTGCGAAAAGGAACCAGGAGATTCCCCTCCGCATCAAACGGAAGATAACCGTGCATCATGGCCGAAATCCCGACACCTGCCAGTGTCTGAATCGGTCTGCCGTAGTCGGTCAGCAAATTCCGATACGCCTCCTGAATGCCGCGCCATACCGCGGACAGTTCATAGGTCCAATAGCCGTCCTTAAGCTCGCTCTCCCAGGCAAAGGTCCCGGAGGCCGCCGTCTTATGCTGCGCGTCAATCAGCACAGCCTTGATACGGGTCGATCCAAGCTCGACCCCCAAATAAAGTTTTTGTTCCATCACTATGCCTCCCATATGTCAAAGCGATCACCTTTGGCGCTCCTATTTCAAATACGCGCAAAGCGGCGAACTGCTATTTGCCAGCAGCTCCCGTATGAGCTGCCCGGCAAGTTCTGCGCCCGTCTGGGTGAGATGCAGGTAATCCTTGTTAATGGAATTGTTGGGGTCAGCCGACGAACTGCCGGTGAATACCTCTTTGTATTCGGACGGCTGCATGGCGCTCAGCCTTGCATACATCGCCGTATTTAAATCCAGGCAAAGATACCCGTTCTGCGCCGCAAAATCCTTCATATCCGTCACCGGACAAACACATTCCGTCCCGGAATACAAGCCCGTAAGACACGAATTTGCCAAAGCGGTATAATCCTGCGTCAGGTTCGGCGTTGCGGTGACAAAGATCACCGATGCCCCCTTTTCCTTGCAGCGGTCTGCGATTTGAGCCAAATTTTGTTTAAAGGCGGCGGTATTTTTTGTGCCGTCATAACGGTTGGCCTCGTTCCATCCAAGCGCAACCATCACATAATCGCCCTCACGAAGCTCGCGCAGAATGCTCGGCAGAATCGGCGGCGATACCTTTTTATTCGGCTCCGGGCGGTTCGCGCCATGGAGATAGATATTGGTATTATATCCGCCGACCGAATAATTCCGCACACGCACGTTATCCCGGAACATGCTAAAGACGTATTCTCCCCAGCCTTGCTGCGGCGCAAGCTTTGACGGATCATAATAACGGCAGATGGAATCGCCCAGCAAATATACCGTGGTATCGTACTGCGTATCATCGATTAGCGTCATGATTTCATAATCGTCAATCCCCAAATCAAAGATGGCGTTCGACCATGCCGCAAGCATAAACTCATTTTTGTTATCCTGCCAGTTGATTTTTCCGCTCGGACAGGTTGCCTGGTTTGAAATTCTGCCCAGGTACTGCATCGTCTCTCCCTCTTTTTGCAGGTAGACATCCATATAGTACCCGTGTTCTTCTGCCTCGGTACGGACAAAGTCGCAAATTAAGGTGTACCAGGTGTTGGTCTCAAGCACGGGCGATGTCTCAAACGGCTGCATGAAATCATTGGTGGTGCCCCGATGACACAGGGTAAACCGGTTGTTGTTCATTCCCTTTGAGGACAGTACAATCTGATCCAAATCAGACGACCACAGATATATCATGCCGTCATTGTTCTTGGTAAAGCTATGCAGATTAAAGCTTACTTTGCTGCGCAGTGCCTTAGCGCCGCTGTTTCCATAACTGTTTTGCCGATATAACTGTACCTTTGCCGATCCGGTCGTATTCCTATCCTTAACAAAACGAATATATTGATTTTCACTGTCGTCCGTCCTTGAGGCAATCTGAAGATGCGCATAGGTGTTTGCCTCATCCACACTGCCGTCATCAAGATACGCCATGGCGCTTTGGTTAATCCGCCATATGCCGTCGCCGCTGTTTCCGAAATAAACATTGCCGTCATTTAACAATTTCGGTACACCGCGCCGGCTTGCCTGCATCTCGGTCGTAGACGTCAGAGTCGCGCCGTTGCAGTTATATCGCCCGGCCAGCACCATGGGCACAAAGTTCACCTGATAGGTAACGCGCTTCTCCTTCGCCTCGACCGTAATCTCCTTTAAGTTATCCGCGTCAAAGGTAAAGGTTTTATCCACACGCACACCGTCTGCTGTTATGCGTCCCTCGCCGGTTAAGGTCATCTCCAGTTTCGACAGATCCGGCGTAACGCCCGGCGATATTTTTCCGTCCGCCGCCTCTGTCTCGCTTTTCAGCGCGGTATACGGAACCGCAAAGGTCATGGTATGGCTCTCCGGATTAATGACTGCCTCGTAGTGATAGATGCCGACCTTTACCGATGCGGCAGAAATCTCTGCCGCATCGCCC
>URTH01000079.1 GCA_900550775.1 uncultured Eubacteriales bacterium
TACCGCGTCCAAAACAGAGACGTTAATTTTGCCGCGCGACAGGCTCAAAAGCCCCTCCTTGATAAAAGGAATTGCCTTGATGACGGTAAAGGGCATCACCAAAAAGGAGGGAAGCAGCAGCTTTGCGGCGGCGCGCCTTCCGATGATTTTGATAAAGTCCCGTTTAAATTCAGCGTCGGTCTGCTGCATCGGCGTCATTGGCGCCGCGGCAACGGATTTTGGGTCGATGCGGTCGATCGCCTGCAAAACCTGCGCGCGCATACCGCTTTGATAGCTGACTAAAATGCTGCCGTTAATATGCGAGACCTTGACCGCACTGACGCCGTCCCCGGCAGATAAAAGATCCTTGATGCCCTGCTCCTGAAAGAGAGAAAAGACATCCGCGCCACAGCGGACGCGGATTCTCCCTTCTTTATCATAAACAATTTTATACTTCAAAGGGATCACTTCCTCGCAAACATGATGTGAATTTTACGCGTTTTCTGCCTCGCACTTTGCGTCGTGGCAGATATCCTCAGCTTCTTCCTTCATATTCTGCAGGGCAACCTGTGCCTCTTTCTGGAACTTCATGCACTTTGCAAGACCGGTGACGCAAGCCTTACGGGTCTTTTCGCTCTTTAAAGCCTTTACGCCGTAGGTCGCTGCGGCAGCTCCGCCGATAAAGCACAAAAACTTCTCATTCTTTAAGCAATCCAATAATTTCATATGCACAACTTCCTTTCTGGTTGGTTTTACAAAACCTTATTTTCCCTCAGTTTAGCACGCATCGATTTATTTGTCAATTCCTCTTTGGGGATTTTTGTTGATTTTTGCGCGCTGACATAGAAAAAGCATTGTTTGCATAAACTGCTTAAGACAATGCTTGCACTATTTTATAAGGAGGCAAACGCGATGTTTCAAACGGTACATCTTAAAAAATTGTTGTTTAGTCTGTTTGTGACGCTCGGCACCGGGGCGCTGGCCGGGCTGCTCACGCAGCAAAAGCCCTTGTATGAATCGCTGGCCCGTCCGCCGCTTTCGCCGCCCGGCTGGGTTTTCGGCGTGGTGTGGACGGTTCTTTACGCCCTGATGGGGATTGCGCTGTATCGGATTCTTTGCACCAAAAAAAGCAAGGAACGCGGCCTTGCTCTGCGTTTGTTTGCTGTGCAGCTGGCGGCAAATTTTATCTGGCCGCTCTTGTTTTTCGGACTGCGGCTTTACGGCCCCTCGGCAGTCCTTTTGGCCATTTTGATTGTGCTGATTTTACTTACCATGCGGTCATTTTATCGGCTGGACCGAGTGGCCTTTTATCTGATGATTCCCTATTTGCTTTGGTGCCTTTTCGCGCTCTACCTGAACATCGGCGTCGCCGTTTTGCAGCCTTGAAGCAGACAGATTATGAAACCGCAGCTCCACCGCACGCAGCTGGTGCAGCAGGTTTTCGTATTGGCTCTGCGCACCTTGAATCTGATAAATACATACGTCCACTGCCTTTGGATCGCTCAGGTGATTAAAGGCGCTTTCTGCTGCCTGCCAGTCTGATTTCGCGTGCTCCAGTGCAGTATACAGACGTGCATAATCCTCTTTCAGGTGCTGCGCCGCACGGATTTCGGCACGGCTGCAGCGGTGCGGATCAAAGGGCGGATAGGGAATGGGAAAAGGTGTGTTTTGGGTCGGCATATAACGTCTCCTCTCTGACAGGCTTGTTTCAAAAGTATATACCGTTTTGTCACATTTTATGCGCTGCAAAGCAAAAACGAAAAAATTTTACAGATTTTTCATATCTTTTTTTTAAGTTTTATGTTATACTAAAAAAATAAGATAAATCTGCCGGGAATACAAGGAGGAAGATTTTATGCAAAATAATCAGAAAACAGTCTTAATTGTCGATGATGAGGCCAATATCTGCGAACTGATCCGTCTTTACGTGGAGAAAGAGGGATACCGCGCCGTTATTGCCAATGACGGGCAGAGGGCTGTCGAAAAGTTTAAGTCGGCAAAGCCGGATATTGTGCTTTTGGATATTATGCTTCCCATCAAGGACGGCTGGCAGGTCTGCCGCGAGATGCGCGCCATCGATAATACGCCGATCATTATGCTGACCGCCAAGGGCGAGACCTTTGATAAGGTGCTGGGGTTAGAACTGGGTGCGGATGACTATATTGTTAAGCCGTTTGAACCCAAAGAGCTGATCGCCCGGATGAAGGCGGTGCTTCGACGGACGGCGGCACAGTATAACGGCGAAGAGGATAAGGAAGAGGAGCTGCGCTTTGACGGACTTAGGATCAACCAGGCAACGTATGAGATCTACCTTGGCGATAAAAAGATTGAGATGCCGCCCAAGGAATTTGAACTCCTCTATTTCCTGGCGAAGAATACCAATAAGGTGTTTACGCGTGACCAGCTTCTGGATGAAATCTGGGGCTATGAATTTTTCGGCGATTCCCGGACGGTGGACGTGCATATCAAACGCATCCGTGAAAAGATCGAGTCGGAGAACCGAAACTGGCATCTAAAGACCGTATGGGGTGTCGGATATAAGTTTGAGGTAGAATAAGCGCTGCGCCGAAACGGAGGATTACGGAATGCGTCCATTGTTCGGAAAGACCATTTTTTCCAGGATATTTTTTATCAATGTCATATCGGTGCTGGTCTGCATTGTGATTTTGGGTTCGATGCAGACCGTGTTGGTTACCAACTACATCTCCCGTCAAAGCGAGGAGACGTTAAAAAAGAACGGCGATTCCATCGTTGCGCTGATTCAGAATAATATTAGTATAGAGAGTCTGCGCAGCGTCTTAAACGGCTTTACGCGCACCACGCAAAGTCATATTATTGTCGTTGACGAACGCGGCAGTGTGCTGGTCAATACTGCGGACAGCGGATTTGTAAACAGCGTTCCGGCATTTATTCCCAATGAATTTTGTAAGGCGGTGCTGACCGGGCAGCGCAACTCGGTCATCGGGACGATGGGCGGCATCTTTAACGAAACGATGTTCACCCTGCAGGTTCCCGTTCTGGGCGCCGGAGGAGACGCCATCGGCGCGGTCTTTATCAGCATCCCCATCCCGGAGCAGCAAAAGATGAACCATGAGCTGTTTCGGATTTTGCTCTCGTCTGCGATTGTCGTGATTGTCATTTCGTTTTTGCTCTCTTATATGCTGGCAAAGCGCTTTTCCATGCCGATTCATAACATCCGTAACAGTGCCAAAGCCTTTGCCCAGGGACACTTAGACGCCAGAGTCGGCGAGATCGCGACCGAGTCGGACATTGACGAGATCGCAGAGCTTGGACAGACCTTTAACAATATGGCGTTTGAGCTGGAAAAGGTGGAGGATATCCGCAAAGCGTTTATCTCCGATGTCTCGCATGAGCTGCGGACGCCGATGACGACCATCAGCGGCTTTGTCTACGGTATGCTGGACGATACCATCCCAAAGGAAAAGCAAAAACAGTATTTAAAGATTGTCTATGACGAGGTGACCCGGCTTTCCCGGCTGGTGAATACCTTTTTGGATATCAGCCGGATGCAGTCAGATAAAATGGTGATGAAGAAGTCTCACTTTGATATCAATGAGGCGATTCGCCTCACCATCATCGGACTGGAGCGGCGCCTGGAGGAAAAACGGATTCAGGTGGTCTTAAACTTCCAGACGGACAGCTGCTATGTGTTTGCCGATTCCGACAGTATCAAACGGGTGCTGACCAACCTTTTGGATAACGCGGTCAAGTTTACCAATCCGGACGGCGAAATTTCGGTTACGGTTAAGCCCCACATGCAGGAGGTTGCCGTTTCGGTGCGCAACACCGGCTGCGGCATCCCCAAAGAACAGCAGCAGATGATTTTTGAGCGGCTCTATAAGGTGGATCAGTCGCGCAGCATGAATAAGGACGGCACGGGCATCGGCTTATACCTGGTAAAAAGCATCATCCGCGCCCACGGAAAAACCATCACCGTAAACAGTGAAGAGGGCAAATTTGCGGAGTTTACCTTTACGCTTGACCGCGGCAAAGCCCCGCAAAAACGCGAAGAATCGTACCCGGAACCCGTCGAAAATCCGCCGGAGGAACTTTAAAGCTTCTTTTACAGATTATTCATAAAATTGTCATAACTGGGGTCTATAATAAAGACATGTTAAGAGAGTTGAAGGAGGAATTGATATGCAAGACTTTCATGACGACGAACGGAAAAATTTAGATTTCACAATGGCAGACGGCGAGGATAAAAAGCCGGAGACAGACCCGATGGCATGGCAGAATGCAGGTCTTGATACGCAAAAGGAAGTACAGGCCGATCCTTACCCGGAGGAGACGCATAACACGGTAAAGATTGATTTGTCCGGCGGTGCACAGCCGCAGAATTCCGTACCCGGTGTGGTTAGCAAACCGCCGCTTTATACGGAGCATGTGAAGAAGGAGAAGAACACAAGCAAGCGTTTTGTGGCAGCGATGGTATCGTTGACCGTATTGAACCTGGCACTGTTCGGCGGCGCGTTTATGTTAGGGCGCAGCTACGGTGCCGGTGACAGCAAGGTTGCCTCCAAGCAGGAGCTGGTCGACACATTGCGCGGCGGCGATGATAATAAGAGCTATACCGCGAGTGAGGCGGCAAATTCCGGCACAGAGATGGCAACCACCGAGATTGCAAAGACGGTCGGCCCGGCAGTCGTTGGTATTACCAGCGTCGCCCAGGGTCAGATGAGTATCTTTGGCGGCGCAACGCAGTCGAGCGCACAGGGCAGCGGTATTATTCTCAGCGCGGACGGCTATATTGTTACCAATAACCACGTGGTTGAGGGCGCAAGCAGCGTCACGGTGACCTTAAACACCGGCGTGGATTATGAGGCAAAGGTAGTCGGTACGGACGCACAGACCGACCTTGCCGTGATTAAGATCGAACCGAAGGAAGAACTGACGGTTGCAAAACTGGGCGATTCTACGGCAGTAGAAGTCGGTGAGCGCGTTGTGGCCATCGGTAACCCGATGGGACTGGAATTTTTCGGCAGTGTAACCCAGGGTATTGTCAGTGCGGTAAACCGCAGCGTTACGATTGAAAATCGGACGATGAACCTGATTCAGACCGATGCTGCGATCAACTCCGGTAACTCCGGCGGTGCGCTGATCAATGCGCGCGGTGAGGTCATCGGTATTAACTCGGTCAAGGTTGCGACCTCCGGCGTTGAGGGCATGGGCTTTGCCATCCCGATTTCCGAGGCAAACCCGGTCATCTCCGACCTCTTGGAATACGGATATGTAAAGGGACGTCCGATCATCGGTATCTCGACCCGTGACGTCAACCAGTATATGTCGCAGTCTTACTCCTGGCCGCAGGGCGTACAGGTTATGGCAGTCAGCAGCGATTCTGCAAAACAGGCAGGCTTGCAGCAGGGCGATATTATCACCGCAGTGGACGGCGAGAAGGTAACCACCGGCGAGGAACTGAATAAGATTAAGGATCAGCATAAGCCGGGCGACACCTTAAAGCTGGAAGTATATAAGTACGAGAGCGGCCAGACCGTCAATGTTGAAGTGACCCCGTCCGAGCAGCTTCCGGGCTAAGCCGAGCGAGCTGAGCCAGGCTGAATGTAACGGAACAAAATCAAAAGACCGCGGGAAGAAATTCTTCCCGTGGTCTTTTTTGCGTATATCGCCTATTTTAGTGCGCCGCAGCTTTCCGCCTACGGATTGCACCGGCCGCAGGGGCGGTACCCGTCCTTGATGGCCGCATCGCGGGTACAGTTTAAATAGACCTTGCTTTCTTCTTTCATCTGTAAAACGGCACTGCAGTTTGGATCGTGCAGTTTTTTGGTATTCTTGTTTCCGATGTAGTTGTATGCTTTCGTTTCATTCCCGGCGCTTTCTGCCGCTGCCGCCTTTTCTCCCTCGGTCGGATTGGTTGCGATATCCCCGTTTTTCTTGGTGGTTATTGTGACGGTTTTGCCGTCGCTTGCGGCGATGATATCCCCTTGCATATCGGTGCGGTATACCTTGGCGCCGGCGTCGCGCAGCCGGCTTAGCGTGTCCTCGGTCGGGTGTCCGTAGCTGTTTTCGCCGACCGAAATCACTGCGTATTTTGGCATAATCGCACGCAAAAACGGATAGGTGGTGGAATTTTTGCTGCCGTGATGCCCCACTTTTAATACGGTTGCGGAAAGGTCATAGCCGGCGTTTAAAATTTCCTGTTCCTCTTCGCGCTCCGCATCACCCGTAAAGAGAAAAGAGGTTTCACCGTAGATGATTTTCATGACAATCGAGCCGTTGTTGCGATCGCTTTCACTTTCCGTGATCGGACCGTAAAACTCGATTTTGCTGCTGCCGAAGGCAAGACTCTCTCCCGGCTTGGGGTGAGTGATTGTCAAGCCCTGTTCGGCGGTTTTGTTTTTCAGACTTTCATAAGAGCGTGTGTCGGCTTCCGTTTCCGGTGCTAACACATTTCCAACCTTCATTTTAGCAAGGGGCGCGGACAGTCCGCCGATGTGGTCGTCGTCCGCGTGTGATGCGACAATATAATCGAGATAATCAATGTTTAAGTTTTTGAGATAGGTATAAATAATACTGCTGGCGTGCGGCTTTCCGCCGTCGATCAGCATGGTCCTGCCGTCACAGAGCACAAGCGCCGCATCGCCTTGTCCGACATCGATAAAATGCACCGCAAAACGAGGATTGAAATCTCCGGCGGTGTTTTTTTGGGTTTCTGTTTCGGTTGCCTGCGCCTCGGTCTGCATCGCTGTGACTCCTGTTTCCTGTACTACCTCCGGCGTACAGGCGCATAAGCCAAGCGTGGTGCAAACCCATAAGAGCAGAAACATACCGCGATATTTGTGTTTCATTGCAGTACCCCCCTATCTATTTTATGCATCTGTTTTGATCATTAGAACCTGGTTTTATTTTTCGAAACTAACTCTCAATAGTATTTTAAATATTCCGCAGAAACTGACCAATATAGCGGACAATATTTTTGCTAATTATATCATAAAATAAGCATAGTTGCAACCTATACTGGTCAAAAAATAAACTGTGGGGTGTATGCGATGGAACAAAAAATAAGATGCGATCGAAATATGGGTGATAATCTAAAAAGATTACGGCTGGACTATGGTATCTCACAGGAAAAGCTTTGTGCCAAGCTGCAGCGCCGCGGATGCGATATCGGAAGAAGTACCTACGCAAAATATGAGTCGGGAGAACTGAATATCCGCGCAAGTGTTATCGTAGAACTGAAAAAGATTTATCGATGCTCGTACGATGATTTCTTTGAGGGACTTGACGTTATTGTATAACGGAGGAGGAGAAGTGCATGAACGAAAAAGACTTTGCTTTGCGGCTTGCTGCCCTCCGTACAAAGAAAAATGTTTCTGCACGGGAAATGAGTTTGTCCATTGGACAAAACCCAGGGTATATTAACCACATAGAGACGGGACAAGGAACACCATCGCTTGCCGGAATTTTTTATATATGTGAATATTTAGGTGTCACACCGAGTGAATTTTTTGATCTAGATTCTAAAAATCCTGCAAAATTAAGCAAAATCAATGCGTATTTAAAAAAAGCTGGATGATGAACAACTGGACGCAGTTGAAAAGATTCTTAGCGGTTTGGCGAAATAAGCCGGCAAAATCCGGAGCAGAAAATCAAATCATTTGCCAAAATAG